>NZ_BDGT01000015.1 GCF_001748285.1 Thermogemmatispora onikobensis
GAGAATGGTTGTCCCTGGGCGAATGGCTATCTGGCCGTTCTTGGCGCGACGTGGCTCGCCCCAGTAGCGCCGAATCTCCTCCGGGTTGTCTAGATGGAGAATCTCGACGTTTGCATCGCCCTGAAAGTACCACTCACCCAGACGGCAATCATAGGAATTGGTTCCGAGCTGGCGCTCATCAAAAGGTTCGATAACGATGTTGCCACGTGCAAGCTCCTCTTTGATCCGCTTATCCGATAGCAGCATAGATGATCATTTCCTCCGCGCTGGATGAACTGGCTCTACGAACCACCGCCATGAGCTGGCTCCTGAACTGGACTAGTCAGGAGCTGGCAGGAAGGAGAGCGACGATGTGGCTGCTATGGTATCACATCTGAGCCATTTTGTCTGCACGCCTGGCCGTCTGGTCCCGGCTCATCCGGCTGGGACAGCGGAGCAGGCCCTCGCTGCTGGGCGCAGAGCGCTTGCCAGATGCCTGCCATCAGCTGCTCTCGGGCTGGCCTCTCCGCCAGGGCCTGAGCAGTAAAAGGGAAGAAAGCGCGGTCCCGGCTATGGCGCTTGAGCCAGCGACTGATGATCATAATCTGGTCGATCTCTGCCTGTCCCACTGTAGCGGGCGGAGTTGGTAGAGTGGCGGCCCTGGTCAGCAACCTGTCCAGTACCTGGCGTGTGGCCTGCTCCTCGTGAGGGACTCGTTGGAGTTCAAGCAGTCGACCGTGACGGATCAGAAAGATCTCGTTGTGGCCCTCCCAGGCCGAAGGGTAGGCGATGAGCAGGTTATTGCTGGTAACGGCGCTGCTGATCAGGCGTTGGCTGATCAGCACCTCCTCTGCGCTCTGGAGCATATCGCGCAGGAGGGCGGCCCGCTCGTAGTGGAGGGCCTGGGCGGCCTCCTCCATCTGGCGACGCACGTGGACCAGCAGCTCGGGGCGTTCCCCCGCTAGAAAGGCGCAAACCTCCTCGATCAGTGGCTGGTAACGGGCTGGATCGAGCTGGCCAGTGCAGGGAGCCAGGCAGCGCCCCAAATGGTAACGGAGACAGGGCGCGCTGGGCGTTCCTTCGGGCGGTAAGGGGCGATTGCAGGTTGCCAGCGGAAAAAGGCGCTGAAGCAACTCAAGTGTCAGAGTCAGGCTGCGTTCGCTACGGAAAGGGCCGAGGTAGCGGGCCCCCTCGGCCCCTGGGGCGTGGGTAATGGCAAGGCGTGGGAAAGGATGCTGCACGTCGATCTGTAAGAAAGGATAGTGTTCGTAATCGCGCAGCTGAATGTTGTAGGGGGGCTGCAGCTCTTTGATCAGCTGGGACTCAACGAGCAGCGCCTCCAGCTCAGAGCCGAGAGGGCGCGTCTCGATGACCTGCACCTGCTGGAGCAGGCTATCGATTCTGGGCCTGACGCCTGGTCGATGGTGATAGTAGGAGGCCAGACGAGTCTTTAAGCAGCGGGCCTTGCCCACGTAGAGCACCTGGCCCGCGCCATCTTTCATCAGGTAGACGCCAGGCTGGGCAGGAAAAGTACGGCGCCAGGCAGGGTTGAGCCAGAGCCCCCCAGAAAGGGACTTCCGGGCAATGGCAGATCGCTCTGGCCGGCTCAGCTGCCTGGCCTGCTCTGGGCTGCGTTCTTCCTGCCAACTGAGAGTAGGCCATAGAGATCGCTGTAGCTCTCCGTAGGTCGTTATGCCCTCCTGGCGGGCCAACTGCAGCAGCTTGACAAAGATCAGGGCGGTCGCCTTGGCGTCTGCCAGCGCCCGATGGGGAGTCGTCAGGGGGACATGCAGCCGACGGGCGAGGGCCACTAAGCTAAAATGGCGCTGGTCAGGTAAGAGACGGCGAGCCAGCGTCAGGACATCGATCCCTTCGAGGGGCAGGCGTACCTTGAGCGGGGCCGCCTCGTAGGCGAGAAAATGCAGGTCGAAGTCCAGGTTGTGCCCGACGGGAATCGCTCCAGCGCAGAAGCGCAGCAGCTCAGGCAACACTACCTCGATCGGCGGCGCCTCCGCCAGAGCCTGCTCATCGATCCCAGTCAAGCGTACAATAGCTGCTGGCACTGGCCGCCCGGGATTCACCAGGCTGTGGAATTGCCCGCGGAGCTGCTCACCTTGCAAGCGCCAGGCTCCAAGCTCAATAATGCGGTCTCGCCCGGCTCTCAGTCCAGTGGTCTCGCTATCCAGGACGACAAAGTCAAGTTGCTGCAGCTCGCGTTGCCAGAGACTCCAGATGGCGGGCTGCCAGCGTCCGGCAGGATCGCGCTCAAAGAGATCGGAGCTTGCCAGCAGCTGAGCGAGCGACTGGCGTGAGGGAATCTCGCAAGCCAGCTCCTCCCTCTCCTGGAGACCTTGAATGAGCCTCTCCTCACTCAGCGGCTCGCTTGCCGCCTGGAGCACGGCATAGATCTCTCGCAAGATGTGGCCAGAGCTGGCTACCGGCTCTGGCTCCTCGGCATATTCCAACGATGGCCTCGACTTTGACATGGGGCGCTGCCTGTGGTGATCAACTGCTCTTCAGGCGGCCCTGAGAGCAGCGCGGCGGATCACTACCCTACCTGTCACACCCCGCCGGTACCAGAGAGGATAGCACGAGGTACGTAAGTTGACAAGGGGACGGACGAGCTGCCTCCAGATCCCACTGGGGGAGTTGCGGCCTCTCCCCGGTTCTCTGGGCGCCTGGACAATCGCGCTCTGCCCCCCAAAAGACGATCCGGGAGAGCCAGTCGGCGAGATGATATACTGATCCTATACTGCCTGGCCAGGCATGCGCCTTCCCGTCTATCCTATCAGGAAGCGCCTGGAGACGCCTGCTTTGGAGCTGGGCGATGCCCGGACCCCAGCACAGCAAGCAAGAAGAGCATTATTATCGTCATTATAATATTTTAAAATAGAAAGAGAAGTGATGGAAAATATGCAGATTCCAACGTTTCAAGATGTGTTGCGGGCCAGACAACAAATTGCGCCCTATTTGCCGCGCACACCCCTCTACAGCTACCCGGCGCTCAACGAGCTGCTCGCGGCCCAGGTCTATGTCAAACATGAGAACTATCAACCGGTGGGCGCCTTCAAAGTACGTGGGGGTGTCAACCTGATCGCGCGCCTTACGCCCGAGGAGCGGGACCGTGGGGTAATCGCGGCCTCCACTGGCAACCACGGCCAATCGGTGGCCTATGCAGCCCGTCTCTTCGGGGTCAAAGCGCGCATTGTCGTCCCCGAGGGAGCGAATCCGGGCAAAGTAGCGGCCATGCGTGGCATGGGAGCAGACGTCATCTTTCATGGTCCGACCTATGATGAAGCCAAGGCCCACTGCGAAGAGCTGGCCCGGCAGCAGGGCTACCGTTACATTCACTCGGGCGACGAGCCTTTGCTGATTGCAGGAGTAGCGACCCTGACGCTGGAGATCCTGGAGGACTGTCCTGACCTGGAGGTGCTCATTGTTCCCATCGGCGGCGGCAGCGGTGCCGCAGGGGCCTGTCTGGTAGCTCACACCATCAGCCCTGGCCTGCGCGTCATAGGCGTCCAATCCGAGGAAGCGCCGGCGGCCTACGAATCCTGGCGCCAGCGACGGCTGGTGACCGCCCCGAATCGCACTCTGGCCGAAGGGCTGGCAACCGGGGTCTCTTTCGCCTTACCGCAGCAGATCCTGCAGGAGAAGCTGCGCGAATTCCTCCTGGTCTCCGATGAGGAAATCCTGCGCGCAATCGCCTGGATGGCTGAACTGGCCCACACGCTGGCCGAGGGGGCGGGTGCGGCGGCCCTGGCTGCAGCCTATCGCCTGCGCGACGAGCTACGGGGCAAAAAAGTTGCCCTCGTCTGCTCGGGTGGCAACGTCTCCCTAGAGCAATTACAGCGTGCCCTCGCTCTCCGCTTTCAGTAGAGCGTGTCTGAGTGCTCCGAAGGCTCCGAGCACCCCGAGCGCCGACAGCGGGGACGAGGCAGGACCAGGAGTCACAAGGGCTGAGAGCCTTCTCAGCGACAAGAGGGAACAAGCGAGATGAGCGCTACCGTTCATATTCGAGAAATCACGCTAGGCGATGCAGAGAAGTTTCTGACGCTTTGCCACCGTCTCGACCAGGAGACACACTTTATGCTACTGGAGCCTGACGAGCGCACCCTCACTCCGGACGAGCAGCGACAAGCGCTAAGAAGCCTGCTGGCCGGTGGGCGCTCGACCATTTTTGTGGCGGAAGATGGGGAAAGAGGCGAACTGGTCGGCTACCTGGCCATCGAAGGAGGAACCTATCGGCGCGAACGTCAGAGAGCCACGCTAGTCATCGGCGTCCTGCAGTCCTATACAGGCCAGGGAATCGGCAGCCGCCTCTTCCAGGAAATGGAGCGCTGGGCCCGTCAACGAGGCTTTCGTCGTCTCGAACTGACCGTCATGGTCCATAATCAGCGGGCGCTGGCCCTCTATCTGCGGCAAGGCTTTATGATCGAGGGCCTGCGCCGTCAGGCTCTGTTCGTCGACGGGCGCTATGTCGATGAATACTACATGGCAAAACTGCTGGAATAAGCACTGTCCCTCAGCTCCGATGGAAAAGCGGCTCCAGCCGGTCCGTTGAACGGAACAGCTCTTTCGTCGGGGCCACAAACATGCTACAATAACAACCATGAGTGAGCTGACCTCGCGTATCGAACGCCTACAATGGCGAGTCCACGAAACGATGGTGCGCCTTTGACCTGGCGCACAAACGAGAGCACATTGCAGCTTTAGAGGCGGAGACGCTCCAAGCCGATTTCTGGTCCGACAATCGCCGGGCTCAGGCTCACATGCAGCGCCTGACGGCATTGCGTGAAGAAGTGGAGACCTGGGAGAGGCTGGAGAACCAGCTTCGGGATCTGCATGAGTTAGCGCAATTGCTAGAAGAGGAGCCAGATGCCGATCTCGAGGCTGAGGTCACGCGCTCGCTGAACGCCGCGGAGCAAGAGGTAGAACAGCTTGAGCTGGCCCTGCTCTTCAGCGGCGAGCATGACGAACGCGATGCCATTCTCAGCATCCACGCCGGCAGCGGTGGCGTCGATGCCCAGGATTGGGCTGAGATGCTGCTGCGCATGTACCTGCGCTGGGCCGAGCGGCATCGCTTCCGCACTCAGATCTATGAATACAATGAGGGCGAAGAGGCAGGAATCAAAAGCGTCACGGTCGAGATCGCGGGGCGCTACGCCTATGGCCACCTGCGCTCCGAGATTGGTACGCATCGCCTCATTCGTCTCTCGCCCTTTGATGCCGCCCATCGCCGCCATACCTCTTTTGCCCGAGTCGAGGCCATCCCCGATATTGAGGATGCCATCGAGGTGACCATTCGCCCGGAAGACCTCGATATCGACACCTATCGCTCGACCGGGGCTGGTGGCCAGCACGTCAACAAGACCGACTCGGCGGTGCGCATCCGCCATATTCCGACGGGGATTGTGGTCACCTGTCAAAATGAGCGCTCGCAGATTCAGAACCGTGAGGTGGCCATGCGCATCCTGCGGGCGCGTCTCTACGAGCTGGAGCGCCGCAAGCGTGAAGAGGAAATGGCGCGCCTAAAGGGTGAATATGTCCAGGCTGACTTTGGGACCCAGATCCGTACGGTCACCCTGCATCCGTATACGATTGTCAAGGACCATCGCACCGGCTATGAGACCAGCGATACACAGGGGTACCTGGCCGGCGATCTTGACCCTTTTATTCGCGCGTACCTCCAGATGCAAGCGCATCAGGCGGCGGCAGGGGTTCAGCCATAACCTGGCCTTGGCGGACACCTGCAGGCTTGGCGCAGGAGGAGAGATGGGCCGAGCCTGCCAGCGGTGGCCTTCTCTGCCGCCGCTGGACGGCTCGCCAGCCTCCTCTCCCTCTCTTCAAAGTGACGCAAATTCGCGCAGGCCGTAGTAGCGCTCGGGATAGCGCAGCTTGCGTAGCGCTTTCACCTCGATCTGGCGAATGCGCTCGCGCGTCAGTTTGAAGCGGGCGCTTACCTCGTCCAACGAGTGCGAACAGCCATCTTGCAGACCATAGCGCATCTCAAGAATAGTGCGCTCGCGGGGATTAAGAATCTCCATCGCCTGTTGCAGATGATCGTGTAACCGCTGGCGCGCTTCGCTGTCCTCGGGGGCCATCATACTGGGGTCCTCCAGCGTATCGGCCAGATGATACTGTTCATCGTCGGCCACCGGAGCATCGAGAGAGACTGGCTGCTCCGAGATATTGAGAAGCTCGACAATGCGCTCCTTGGGGAGGCCGACTTCGGCAGCCAACTCTTCGGGCAGCGGCTCAACGCCCTGTTCCTGATAGATGCGTCTGGCCACGCGCTTAATGCGGTAAATGAGTTCTACAACGTGCACTGGGATATGAATCGTGCGCGAATGCTCAGCGATGGCCCGACTGATGGCCTGACGAATCCACCAGGTGGCATAGGTGCTGAAGCGAAACCCGCGGCGATAGTCGAACTTCTGCGCTGCCCGCATGAGGCCGATATTCCCCTCCTGAATCATGTCGAGCAGGGGCAGCCCCTGGTTCGTGTAGCGCTTGGCAATGCTGACAACCAGGCGAAGATTCGACTCGATGAGGCGTTGGCGGGCGCGAAGATCGCCTTGGGCCACGCGCTCGGCGAGCATTAACTCCTGCTCTGCGGTCAGCAGCGGATAGGAGCCGATTTCTTTCAAGTAGAGCTTGACCGTGTCGTCGATAGCACTGCGCTCTGATGGCTCCTCGCCATCTTCGTCCTCTTCCTCCTCTTCTCCCAGCTCAGCGAGAACGGCCTCTTCGCTTTCCAGGTCGAGATCAGAAGGGCCAGATTCATCGAAAGGAGCGGCGGCCTGGTGGCTCCGTTTGCCGGAGCGCCTGGCTTGTCCTGCTCTCTTCTTTGGGTGCTGAGCCACGACAGACATATCATCCACCTCAAGCAGACCAAGATGCGTCTCTGCCTTATTTCCTCGCACTCCCATTACTCAAGCTCCTTATGGCGCAGATGAGGTCGCGTTGATCACGCTGCTCATGCAACCGATGCCAGTGGATTGAAAGGGCCGCCCTGAAGCGCATGACCAGGGACGGCGCAGGGTTTGCGCTCCCACACTTCTCTGGATTCGCAAAAAGCGTGCCAAAGGGTAAGGAAGGGTCGTGGAAAAAGGTGAGGAGACTATGCGTCTGCCTGCGCGCGGCCTGCCCGGCCTGGTCTTCGGGCGGAGAGATCGGAGAGCAGAGTGCCCGGCAGGTTAAGAGGTCCAGAGGCCTCCGCCAGGAGTCTGCCAGAGGGTGAAGAGATTTCCACCTCTGGGGAATTTTCCTCACTCGGACGGCCAGATCGGCAGTAGAGCGGGCTACAGCCCCCTGGCTCAAGGTGCCAGGCCAGGTCAGGCCGGGGCTTGCCTCTCCCTGGTATGCTAATGTGTAGAGTGAGCAAACAGGCGGCGGAGTGGAGCAGGAGGCCAAGCACAAGAGAAGGATGCTGGTGAGGGCAAGCACGGGTGAAACGCTCAAGGCAACCCCTCCTCCTGGCCTCAGACGAGGCTGACGGTCTTTGCCCCACGCTTGCTTCTTGCTTGCCATTTCGGCAGAAACAATTGTGTGTGACGAATAGATATGTTATAATCGTGTGGTATCGAAGAGATACACGCGCGAGCGGTTGGGATTGGCCGTTCCCAGCAAAACCGACCCCTCATAGGGAAAGAGGGTGTCACACAAGAGACAATCTGTGGTATGATAGCGGCGGCATGGACTATGTATGACTGCTGTGGGGACGCGGATGCAGAGGCGGAGGCTCCCCCTCGGCTTACTTCTTCGCCCAGCCTCGCCTGGTCTCGTGGTTAGGCAGGCGAATACAATCCTCCAGAGAGAAGGAAGGAGGCGATTTCGTGGAATTCTCGTTTCCTCGGTGTCGCAAATGTAGTGAAGGTGATCTGGTTCCGCTTTCGGACTTCGGCAGCCAGGGAGCTTCTATCGAGTACAAGGCCTGGGTCTGTACCAATCCCTCTTGCCTGTACAACATCAAGATCAGAAATGGAGATATCATCATTAATGAACCCATTAGTGATGGCTCTCTCCATCAGTACCGTGGCAGCCGCTCGTGAACCGGCCTCCAGTCGCTAAAATCCCTTTCGTAGAGCAATCGACACAGTACCTGGATGGTCACGGTGGTGGGCAACAGGGATACCCGCCGCTGCCCTGCCCCCGATCCGGTTCTGTCGCGTGCAACGGGTCTCTTTGTCTGTTGAGCTGCTGAAAAGGTGCTGGCACGACGCTCTTGCTCTGCCTGATGCCTTTTCAGCGCGCGCTTGTAAAGCGAGGGCGTTCTCACCTGCCGCACGGCTCCGTCCCAGGTGAGCAGGCCCTCACTTACAAGTTCGCTCCATTCACTCGTTTCGTCCGCTGCGTCCTATCTCGATTAGCCCCGGCTTTTGGCCCTGACGGGGGCCGTTAGGGGAGACGGTGCACATCGTGCGCTCGCGCTGTTCCTGTTCCTGCCTGTTGCTCTCTGCAATTGCTTGTTGATCTGTTCGCCGCCCCGGCTGCTGGTGCCTGTGAGCTGGACCTCCCTTTACTTCTCAGCCGGGAATCGTCTACAATGAAAGCTGATGGCTGGGACCGGCATGGGGCGAGTGAAGCCTGTCAGCCTGCTGGTCTGGCCCCTTCTTGTCGTCTGCCTGGCGTTGGGCCGCCCGCCGACAGTAAGCGCCTGATCCCCGTGCTCTTCCTGGTTGCCGGGGCGGTGATCGCGGGCGCGGTGATCGCACAGGTGGGCCTTCGGCCAACCTGGCGAGGCAGCGGACAAAAGAAGAGCACAGTACGCTGTTTGCGAACGATGGAGCTGAAGCATCTGATCGCCTGAAGGAGTCGAAATCACGGTGCTTAATAGATTTTTTGGTCGTAAACCAAAAGAGGAAGAAGAAGCTGCCAAGCGCGAAGAAAGCGTTGGAGGGCAGGAGCGGAAAGGGGCGGACCCGGCGTTCGAACAGCGGCTGAGCTTCCTCAAGGCGAGCTTGAGTCGTACGCGCCGGCTCTTCGGGCGGGTCCAGGAGAGTTTCCGGCAGGATGAGCCGGTAACTGACAGCTTCTGGGATGAGCTTGAGGAGTCCCTCATTGAGGCCGACGTCGGAGCTAGCACGACAACCTGGTTGCTTGATCGCCTGCGCGAGCGGGCTGAGCAAGAGCGTTTGCGCACCACCTCACAGGTGCGACAGGCCCTGCGCGAAGAGCTGCTGGCTCTGCTCGGCAAGGCGGCACCCTTGCGCTTTGCCGCTCAGGGACCCCTGACCGTCATGCTCATCATCGGCGTCAATGGCTCGGGTAAGACCACCACGGTGGCCAAACTTGCTTACCGGCTCAAGCAGGAAGGCCATCGGGTTATCCTGGCGGCTGCCGATACCTTCCGCGCTGGAGCGATCGAGCAGCTGAAAGCCTGGGGTGAGCGCATCGATGTGCCAGTGATCAGCCAAAACCCCGGTTCTGACCCGGGGGCGGTAGTCTATGATGCCATTCAGGCCGGCCTCTCGCGCGGTCACGATGTCTTGCTGGTTGATACCGCGGGGCGCTTGCATACGAAGTTGAACCTGATGGAGGAGCTGAAGAAAATTGGCAAGGTGGTGCAGAAGTTCCTGCCCGAGGGACCCCAGGAGCTGCTGATTGTGATCGATGCAACCACGGGCCAGAATGCGCTGCTGCAGGCGCGCAAGTTCGCTGAAGATGTTGGTCCGACAGGCGTCATCATTACCAAGATGGATAGTACAGCCAAGGGTGGCTTTGCCTTTGCTGTGGCCGACGACCTGGGTGTGCCTATCAAGTTCCTTGGTACCGGTGAGAAGGTCACTGATTTAACGCCATTTGATCCTGAGAGCTTTGTAGAAGCACTGCTGGCCCAGGATGAATAAGGAAATCAAACTGCAGCTACAGAGAAAGGCAATATAAACGACGCATCGCAACGTCACACACACGAGGGTACTGTTATGGCGAAGGAAGCGGCGGGCTCTTCCGGTGGGCCGCAGCCTGAGCAGCGCTCAGGGCCGGGGGTTGCTCCCGATAATTTGATGGTCAAATGCCCCAGATGTAAGGAGATCCTCTATAGCCGAGACTGGGAGAAGAATTTAAAGGTCTGCTCCCGCTGTAACTATCACTTCCGTTTGACGGCCCATGAGCGGATCAACCTCCTGCTTGATCCCGGCAGTTTCGTGGAGCTAGATGCCGCGATGGTGTCGGTCGATCCTCTAAACTTCGTGAGCCGCTCGCAGTCCTATGCCGAGAAGCTGCAAGAAGAGCGGGCCAAGGTCGGCCTTAATGAGGGAGCGATCCGCGGCTACGGGACGATCGAGGGGCTGCCGCTCTCGTTGGCAGTGATGGATTTCCGCTTCATCGGCGGAAGCATGGGCTCGGTGGTAGGTGAAAAGGTGACGCGCGCTATCGAACTGGGCCTGGAGCGCCGTTGGCCGGTGCTGGTTGTTTCCACCTCGGGTGGGGCACGCATGCAGGAGGGTTTCTATTCACTGCTGCAGATGGCCAAGACGGTCGCCGCTCTGGCGCGTCTGGGCGAGGCTCGCATTCCTTATTTCAGCCTGATTACTGATCCGACCACAGGCGGCGTGACAGCTAGCTTTGCCATGCTCGGCGATGTGATTCTGGCCGAGCCGGGGGCCCTGATCGCCTTTGCCGGGCCGCGTGTCATCGAGCAATTTATGCATGTGAAGTTGCCCGAGGGCACAGTCAATTCCGAGTTTGTACTCCAGCATGGGATGATCGATGCTGTGGTCCATCGGCGCGAGTTGCGCGCCACGCTGGCCCGCCTGCTGCGCCTCTATAAGGTCCCAGAGGCTGCTCGGGCGCAGCAGCCGGCTTCCGCTGCGGCGCAGTCCCAGGTCGAGGCGGCGACCCTGTTGTCCCGACAGTCCTCGCAGTCGCGGGCCGAGATTGGAGGAGGTCAGGATGGTCTACGATCTTGAGTTTGAGAAGCCCCTGGCGGAGCTAGAGAAGCGCGTTGCCTCCCTGCAGCGTAAGGGGGAGCGCCTTCGCCCGGAGGAGCATGTCCAGTTGCAGGAGTACGAGCGCGAGCTGCGCCGCCGCACAGAGGAGATCTATCGCAGTCTGACGGCCTGGCAGACGGTTCAGGTAGCGCGTCACAAGGATCGTCCCTATACCGCTGATTTCATCCACCTGATGTGCGAGGAGTTCTTCGAGCTGCATGGCGATCGCCGCGTGGGTGATGATCACGCCATCATCGGTGGCCCGGCCCTCTTCAACGGGGAAACAGTGATGATCATCGGCCACGAGAAGGGGCGCGGCATGCGCGAGAAGATGCATCATAACAACGGCATGCCTCACCCAGAGGGCTACCATAAGGCCATTCGCCTCATGGAGCAGGCCGAGAAATTCGGCTATCCGGTCATCTGCCTGGTCGATACTCAGGGGGCCTTCCCTGGCCTGGAGGATGAAGAGCGGGGCCAGGGCAGCGCTATTGCGGCCAGCCTCTATGCGATGGCTCGCCTGCGCGTACCCATCATTGCGGCAGTAATTGGTGAGGGAGGAAGCGGCGGCGCTCTAGCCATCAGTGTGGCTGACCGCCTGCTGATGCTGGAATATAGTATTTATACAGTGGCCG
This sequence comes from Thermogemmatispora onikobensis, assembly GCF_001748285.1. Taxonomy (NCBI): domain Bacteria; kingdom Bacillati; phylum Chloroflexota; class Ktedonobacteria; order Thermogemmatisporales; family Thermogemmatisporaceae; genus Thermogemmatispora; species Thermogemmatispora onikobensis. The sequence continues at coordinate 11,549 of NZ_BDGT01000015.1, forward strand.
CTCCCGAGGCCGCCGCTTCGATTATCTGGCGCGATAAGGTCTATGCCCCCCAGGCGGCAGAGGCCATGCGCATCAGCGCGCGCGAGCTGTACGCTTTGGGGCTGATCGATGAGCTGGTCCCTGAGCCCCTGGGCGGCGCTCACCATAACCATCGTCTGGCGGCGGAGAATCTCAAGACGACCCTTGTCCGTCATTTACAGGAACTGAAGCAGATTCCTATCGATCGGCTGGTGCAGATGCGCTACGAGAAGTATCGCGCTGTCGGGCCATTTGGTTTTGCCTCGTGAGCACCAGAGGAGCCTGGAACAGGCGGTTTTCTCCTGGCTCACGCGGGGCTTGACGCCAGCGGTAGACTTTTGTATACTGAAAGCTGTCAGACCGCAGAAGGGATATCCTCGCGAGCGGGCTGGCAGCTTTCCTGAGTCTGGGCAGCTACCTCTGGCTGGTGTTGCTGCTGGCTCCAGAGCCGGTGTGGCGGAACGGTATACGCGCCTGTCTCAAAAACAGGTCCCGCAAGGGTTGTGAGTTCGAGTCTCACCACCGGCACCTCCCTAAAGACATACCGCTCTTGCTCCCCTGGATTCAGCCCGGGGAGGGAGCTCCCTCCCGGCGATTGACCTCGCAGTCCCTCCCATGGTATCGCGTTCCTCGTGAAGCCAAAGGCCCTGGCTGGAAGGTCAGCAACGGCTTCGCCTCACTCCACGGGGGGACGGGCCAACCCATGTCGCAGTGCTCTCCTGTCCTGCGGGGTTGTGGGCTGCTGTCGACCAGCCCAGAAGCAGCATGGGCTGACGAGGCGGCGGGCCGGCCCCTGCGTGAGCCGGGGGGCGTTGACAGCAGAGAGGAAGAGAGCGGGATGATGCTCGACTTGTGTAGAGACTTATCCCGCTCTCCTCTTTTCGATTCTGGTCTGGCTGAGACCCGGCTCCCTAACTATGGAAGGCGAAGACGCCGAAGATGAGAGTGGCGAGTAACAGGGCGAAGAGCGTATTAAAGAGGGTGGCCAGGCCGTAGACCAGTACTGGGCGTAGTCCAGCCTCTCTGAAGCCCTCTAGCCGGAAGCCCAGACCGATGCTCACGAAGGCCAGCGTAAAGAACCAGGTCCGCAGCGCGTTAAGATCGTTGATGATCGCCTGACTGGACTGCAGCAGATGTAGATTGATCAGGACCGTCATGACCAGCGAGGCGAGAATGAAGCCGATGACGAACTTGGGGAAGCGCGTGAAGATCTCGCTCCAGCGCGGTCGCTCGCGCCCGCTGTCCCGTTCGACGCGCGTAATCCAGTAGAGGGTAAGCAGGAAGGCGATCAGGCCGATGAGTGCATTCTGCGAGAGCTTGACAACGGTGGCGTACTGCAAGGCGACCTGCCCAGCGATAGCGCCGCTCGCAGTGACGGCAGCGGTGGTATCGATGTTACCCCCGATCCAGGCCCCAGCTACTGCCTGACTAAGGTGTAGCCAGTGGGCGATGAGTGGCTGCAGGAAGATGAGTGGCAGGGAGAAGACAATTACCAGGCTGGCAACATAGCCCAACTGCTCGCGCTTGGCCTGTACCGCCGCCGCGGCAGCGATGGCCGCGCTGACGCCGCAGATCGAAACGGAGGCGGCGATCAGCGCGCGCAGATGGCGCTCTAACTTGAAGGCCCCTCCAAGGAACCAGGCCGTCAAGAAGACCGAGCTGATCAGCAGGACGGCCTGAATGATGCCCCCAACGCCAATTTTGAGCAAGTCAAAGAGGTTCAGGCCAGCCCCCAGGAGAATGACGCCTGTTTTCAGGAACAACTCGGTGCGAAAGGCCGCTGCCAGCCGCTCGCGCCAGCCCAACAGTGTCAGAATGCCATTGGCCAGAAGACCCAGGGCAATGGCATAAACGGGAAATTCAATGCTGCTGAGTGTGCGCCGGACGTTCCCACTGAAAAAGGTGGGCAGGACCTTGGTTAGCCACCACACGGCCACACTCAGCGCGAAGACGATCACCAGGGAGCCAAGCAGGGTAAGCCAGAAGGCTCCTGGCCTGCGCTCGTCTGAGGCGGAAATAACTGATGTGCTTGTGCTCACGTCTCGCTCCTCCTCTCCTTTCCTTTCCTTTCCTTTCCTGGGCCTGTGGTCCAGCTCAACAGAGTAAGCCAGGAACCAGGTCAACCGGATGAACTGATGTCTGTCTTACCAGTTACGGGATGGAATGCAGGATGCGGGCGATGATCAGAACGACCAGGGCCAGACCCAGAATGAGGGCCCACCAGTCTTCGTTCAGCAGACGATACCAGGGGCGGATAGCGGTGCTGCCGCTGGCGCTCCTAACTGGACCCTGGCCAATCCCGCCAGCGGGTACCCCCTCTGGGGACTGATCAACTTCGTTGCTCGACAATGGCAGGTTTTCCTCTGTAGCCATCGCTTTTTCCTCCTTCTCTCTTACTTGCTTGTACTTGACCCAGCGTTAGACTGGAGCGGCCCAAGACGCTCTAAATGCTGGGAGTAGAGCGGTCTGCGCCTATAAACTGGGCCTTCCTGACAGGTCTGTGACTGCTTCCTTCGGAGGGCTAACCCTCCGGCCCTCTAATGTTGATATTGTTGATTAATTTAGTAATGAAAGTGTGCCATAGCAAGAGGCTTGCTGTCAAGGTCCCGATGGGAAAGTTGGTTTTCCGGTAGAGAGAGCGAGCGAAGAGAGACAGGCGAGGGTCACTCTTGGTAGGTTGCTCTATACTAGGGGAGGAGAAAAGTGCTGTGCCTGGTGCATGATTTCTGACGAAGCAAAGGGGCTTTTCAGCTCTTTGCGTGAAGTATGGGGGGCAGTCTAACCAGCAGACAGGCTAGTTAGACTGCCCTCTCCTTGATCTGGTTCTGAGCCAGCCAAGCGGAGCGAGATATCCTCTACTGTGGCTCGACCTGTTCTGCTCACGAGGTTGTTGTGGGGGATAGTGTTGGCGGTGCCAGCAGCAGCACTGAAGGGACGCGCTCGGGAGAGGCCAGGCGCAGGAGCGCAAAGCCGGCTCCGGCCAGTCCTGTCATCAGTCCGGGTGTCTCCACACCGAACGGCACGCCGCAGACCCAGCCCTGGCGCTCCATATTTTCCAGCAAGGCGGCGGCAATGCGTGGGATATGCTCGGCGAAAGTCTCGCCCGGCAGCAAACGCGCGGCGGAGATCAAGATATCCAGGTTCCCCAGGTCGCCGTGACAAAGGGAGTGGTTCAGGCCAAAACCCTGGGTCAGGGTTGTGCGCAGGCCGGCCTTGATCTCCTCCCTGATCGCCTGGTCATCGAGCAGCGGGAGCAGAGCCAGACGCGACAGAGCGACGCCGGGAGCGCCATGACACCAGGCCACCATATATTTCTCGCCCGTCGGCTGCCCGGCGCTGGAAGAAGGTGGACGCTGGCGCAGATCCAGCCAGTTCTGGCGTGAGGGCGAGAAAACCGTACGTTCGTAGGCCAGCGCTGCGCGGGCTGCCTCCACAAAGCGTGGCTCTCCACTGGCCTGGGCTAACTGCATCAGATACAAGGCGATCCCGGCGTTCCCGTGAGCGAAACCGGCCAGTGCGACCGGCTGACGTGCCGTTGGCCAGCCGCAGCCGCCGCGGGCTTGGGGCTGGGCGTGGGCGAGCAGATGCTCGCCGCAGCGGACGGCAGCCGCCAGTGTTTCGGGCGAGGGAGAGACACGCTGCAGGCAGAGCAAGGTCGCAATGGCGCCCGCCGCTCCGCCGATCACATCGTAGACCTGATCCTGCTCGATCTTCTCCACGAGCAGAGGGACCAGCTCCTCCGCCTGGCGATAGAGGGCTGGCTCGTGCCAGAGAGCGCCCAGGTGGCAGAAGAGATAGATTAACGAGCCGAGGCCGTTGAAGGCCCCTATTCCGTAAGCACGGGGGAAATACTGGCGGCGCATGATCTGCTGCTGGATCGTACGCAGGGCCATCCGTGCCAGCTCCGTATGGCGCTGCTCGCCTGTCAGATAGCCCAGATAAGCCAGAAAGAGGGCGATGCCGGCCAGGCCATTGTAGAGATCGCCATCGGCGGGCAGTAAGTGCCACTCGCGATCATTCACCGGTGTCACGCCCAGCCAGCCCACATACTCCCCCTGGTAGAGAGCAAACTGGCGCAGGCGGTTGCCGATCGCCGAGGCGGCGGCCAGCAGCCGCTCCAGGGTAGGGGAAGTGTGAGCGGGATGCAGCTCCAGGCGTGTATAGCTCTGGGGAGTAGTGGCGTCGATCATGCTCGTGAAAGAAGCGCGAATAATCCACAGCTGCTTCTCCAGATCCAGCTCGCTCAACTCGGCCAGACGTCGGCGCACCACTTCCAGGCCAGGCTCGCTGAAGAAAGCCGGCAGGCGCTCGCCCTCTGACGTGAAGAGGTCGGTCGAGGCTGCCGTGGTGGTAAAAACGGGAATGTCCCCGCGCCACAGGTCGCGCCGCTCAGCGGGGATCAGCGGCACCAAATAGGGGAGGCGCTCCGTGGTGGCCCACAGCCGGTCAAAGAGGCGATCGCGGTCCAGGGCGTCGCGCAGCACATTAGGATGGAGGCTATCGACCAGCAGCTGCGTATAAATCCGGGTTGGACGCAGCACGCAGCGGACCTCGGCCTCGGCAAAGCGCGGAAGATAGCTCTCGAGCAGCTCCGAACGCTGGGCCATGAGAAGACGGTAGGCGCGAGTGAAGCCCTCGATGAGGCACTGGCTATAATCCAGCACATTGATATCCTGATCATTGAGGCGCGGGCGATTCTCTTTCACAGGCAGTTCGACCCGCTCGTTAGCCAGGCGCATCTCATCGGTGCCTGCGCCCTTCCACCTGGGGACGGGGCGCGGCGAGAGCTGGCCGGGCTGACCTCCGAGGCCGCTCATATCGATCCCCTCGCCTTCCTGGTTCGACCAGAGGCGCTGTGGCAACAAGCCCACGCGCAGCACCGAATGGCCAATGGCCTCCAGACCCGGTGCGCCCTGGGCCTGCAGCACCTCGGGATTGATCTGGGGTAAGAAGAGCGTCTCCAGATCGATCAGCATGGGATACTCGCCGGCAGCGATAATGTTCTCCGCATGGAAGTCTGAGGCCTCCAGTGCATAGAGCAAGGCCAGGTATGCCCCCTGGCGCTGATAGAAGCGCTCGATCTCCTCGCGAGAAGAGCAGTGGCGAGCCTGGACAAACTCCACCCAACCATAGTGACCCCGGTCAAGGACCGTCAACGCACGCAGCGGTGGGCTGAAACCCCGTTCGTTCATCCAGGCGAGCAGCTCCTGAAAATGGCGATCGATAGCCAGCGAGCGCGGCTTGTAGACCAGGCGGAAACCGGAGTCCCAACGCAGCAAGATCACGCTCTGCCCGTTGCGGTGCAGGTCGCCGGCCCCCTGGTGGACCTCGCATAGCGAGCCGGCCTCTTCGCTGGTGCGGAAAGTAGAGCAGATCAGTGGCCAATCATCGCTGAGGCGCTCAAGCAGCTCCAGCGAGCGGCAAACCCAGCGCTCCAGCGTCTCTGTCACCAGACGAGCCAGTACCACGTATTCTTGTAGAAAATCGAGTGTCGCCTCATACTTGCTCAGCTGCTCCAGAAAATAGTGAAAGCGCTCCTCTGAAGTGGCCCCCTGTAAGCGACCCTGAACCCGAGCGACATGAAGCTCCAGGACGATCGCGCGCGAAATAGAGGGCAGCAACAGCCCGGGAATATTGCGCGCCAGGAGATCAAGGACCCTCTCAGGGTCGAACGAGAAGGCGAGAGAGCGCTGGGCCAGCTCCCGCAAGCCTGCAGCCAGCTTTTGTCTGGCGTGCCTGATCAGAGGCAGGAAAGGATGGAGGAATGAGCGCGTATGGCTCCCTTCCTCCAGACCCGGCAGAGGAGAAGGCCAGGCCGGCCCACGCTCTTCCTCCTTGCCGGTCGGGCTGGCGTGGGGAGTTGAGAAGGCCTCACTGAGAGTCAGCAGCCAGGCGGGAGGGGTAGGGCAGCGTGCACGCAGGGCTTCGGCAGGTTCACCCAACAGGAGCAGCAGCTCCTCCTCTCCTAATCCATCGAGTGCCAGGCGGGCAGCAAAGCGACCCTCTTCCTCGCTCAAGGCTGGCAGCTCTTTCCAGCGCTGCAGGCGCTGCTGGGCCCGGGCCTGGGCCTCCGCGTCAAGCGAGTCCAGGCCGGGAGAAAATGGGGCTGTGTGCAACAAGGCCAGGCGCTCGTTCAAGGTCAGAGCGCGGTACCAGCCGGCCTCTTGCCAGCGACCCTGCAGGTAGGAAGAAACGGAAGCGGTGAAAGTCTCGCTTGTGGTCTCGCTCATGGAATCACGTGCTGAGATGCTGCGCAGGGGCAAGCGATCCTGCCGCTGTGGTCAGCGGTAAGGATACTGAGGCTGCGCCGTATCTCCTTTCTTTCTTCTTCATTGCTCGGTCGTTACCGATGGGATGCTGCAGCACTTGTGGCCTGCTGCTCATGTGGCTTGTCAACATGGAAGAATAGAGGTGAGCGGTGCGAAAAGACCTGCAACCGCTGGAAGGTAAGGAGCGCGGTGGTGGCTGAACTCAATTGTCTTGCAGACTACGAGTCGTGCAACAGTTGACTCGATCATCTACCATTCCCGAAGGCTTGGAGCAAGCGCTGACAGATAAAGGGCTGGTGGTAGGATTCCCGGATGTCATGGTGCCACAGGCGCCTGCTCATCTCCCATCCTGGATAGGTGAACGAGCGCCAGGAGGCTGAGCCTCAACTGGCGCGAACAGAGGGTCGGGACGGAGTCAGGCATCCCAACCCTCTGTGTATCCTGATCAGGCCATACCGAGACCCCTGGCGTGGGGCGACGACTGCTAGAGACAGCCGCCAGCGGCGTTGGTATTGCAGAGGCCGAGGAGCACAGCCAGGGACTGCAGACAGAGCACGGCAACCGTGTTATTGCACTCGTCGGTGTTGCCGTGGCCGCCCTGGACGGCCTCCAGATCTGCATCAGTCAGCTCGACCTCACCGATGGGGCTCTCAGGCAGCAGGCTGAGCTCCTCCTCGCTGAGGCTCTGGCGATAGGCTTCATCTTTCCATGCGCGAACGATGTCGAACTTCATGTGCGTGCGTTTCCTTTCTTGTACCTTTGGTGTTGTTGTGGTGTCGTGCGTTCGGGCACCCCGTCTACGCTTTGGAATAACGCTGCCCAGACAGGTGACTTCCTGACGTCCCCAAGGTGGCCCTCCGACATCCGGCTCACCCTGCCTGAACAAAATACGTTCAAAGCGTATTTGTTACCCGAACGCCTAAGTACATTGTACGGATAAAGCCAAATATATAAGTTTCAATATATCATTTTTAAGGGAAGAAGAAAGAAAGGACGTAGGTCCGAAAGGGGAAAGCAGTGGAGGGGAAGAGGGCGACATTGCTGGTGAGCGATCTCCCACTTCAGCAGGGAGGTGCTCGTAGCTTTCTTGACCCAGACTTCGGAGCTGACTGGCTGAAGGCAGTCTCCTGTTACGCAGCGCACAGCTGCCAGGCATGCTGCGGTGGGATGATCCCGGCCCCGGCGATGTGAGGAGGTGGTGCCATTGCTGCTGAGAGCCTTGTTTGGGCCTCACGAGTGGCAAGACCGCATCGGAGGAGCTGAGTGATCAGTCCCATTGCATTGCTGCTAGAAGGAACAGCCGTGCCCCCTGGAGGGGGTCAGAGGTTCCCGGGGCCTTCTTTCTGGAGCCAGGCTCGAGTTTGCGCCTTAGTAGGCGCCAGCGCGAGCCTGGCGTTCCTCCTGTTCAAGTTGCTGTCGCATAAGCTGGGCGTAGTAGCCATGCTGCTGGAGCAACTGCTCGTGGGTTCCCTGTTCGATGATCATGCCATCGTGCATCACCAGGATCAGATCGGCGTCGCGGATGGTGCTCAGGCGATGAGCGATAATAATCTGCGTGCACGGATAGGCGCGCAGATTCTCGGAGACGCGCTGTTCAGTAAGCACATCCAGATGGCTTGTGGCCTCGTCGAGGAGCAGAATGGCCGGCTCATTGACCAGGGCCCGTGCCAGGCAGAGGCGCTGCCGCTGGCCACCCGAGAGGGCGCTGCCGCCCTCGGCCACGGGGGTATCGTAGCCCAGCGGCATCCGCATGATGTCCTCGTGGATAGCCGCAGCGGTCGCCGCTTTCACAATCCGCTCGTAAGGAACATTGGGATCGTTGAGGGTAATATTCTGCAAGATGGAGCCACTGAAGATCTGGCTGTCCTGTAGGACGACACCGAATTGACGCCGCACCTCCTGGTAGTTGAGCTGGCTCAGCGGCAGCCCATCGTAGTAGATCTCCCCTTCGGTCGGTGTGTAGAGGGCCAGCAAGAGCTTGCCCAGGGTGCTCTTGCCTGAGCCGGTGCGCCCGACAATGGCGACTTTCTGGCCTGGCTCAATACGAATATTGATCTCCTTAAGCACCCGCGGGGCATCTGGTCCATATTGGAAACTCACATTCTGCACGTGAATGCGTCCGCTAAGTCGGGGAGGCAACTGCGCTTTCTCGATGTCCTGTTCCGGCTCTGCCGTCGTGACGTCAGTCAAGCGTTCCAGATGGGCGTAGAGGATCTGGAACTGTTGCCCGCTACTGACGAGCGAGGCAACAGGAGTCAGAAATGCGCTGGCCAGTGTATTGAGAGCCAGCATGGTACCGACGCTGAGATGGCCATTGAGGACCTGATAGGCACCAATCCACAGCAAGGCGATCGGCGAGAAGATCCGGAGAATCGTCATGGCCGTATTAATGCCGGCCTGCAAGTAGCTGAGGCGCAGGGTGATATTCAGCCGCTCGTAGAAGAGATTCGACCAGCGTTCGAGCGCGCGCTGCTCGGCGCCGGCGGCCTTGAGGGTGGCCATGCCAGCCAGGGTCTCGGCCAAGTAGCCCTGAGCTTTCCCCTGGGCCGCCAGATCGCGGCTAGCCAGGTCCAGCACGATGCGATGGGTGCCCAAAAGGACCAGAACCTGGAGCAGTCCCAGGCCGAGGGTCAGGAGTGCAAAGATCGGCGATTGCCAGAGCAGAATGAAGAGGTAAGCGATGACTGTGCCGCTATCCAGCAGGGTTGAGATGAGCTGGTTGCTCAGCGTGTCGCGGATAATCGTGTTGCTGCCCAGGCGTTGCAGCAGGTCGCCGCTGGAGCGCTGTTGAAAGAAGCTGAAGGGCAGAGTGAGCAGATGCTCGAAGAAGCCGAGCACCAGCTGAATGTCGACGCGGGCTCGCAGGTAGACCAGCAACCACTCGCGGAGGATGGTTGTAGTGGCCTGGGCCGCCAGGAGGAGGAGCAGGCCAAGGCCCAGGATGCTCATGATATCGGCCATGTGAGCTGGCAGGATCTGGTCGATGACGATCTTGGTGAGCAGGGGCAGGAGCAGGCCGAAGAGCTGCAGGAAGAGAGAGGCTCCCAGCACCTGGAGCAGGGTGCCGCGCGTTTGACGGGCAAACTGCTTGACCTGCATCCAGAGAGTGACACGGTGAGCGCTGCCTTCGGTACTGAAGTGTACCCCTGGCTCGAAGAGGATCACAATGCCGGTGAAGCCGGCGTCGAACTCTTCGGGCGTGAGCCGCTTACGTCCCCAGGCGGGGTCGATGACCTCGATCCAGCGAGGGGTCCAGCGCTCGACGACGATGAAGTGCTTGAATTCCCAGTGGACTACTGCCGGAAGTGGAACGGCGCGGAAATCCTCAGTGCGCTGCAGCGAGATAGCTCGTGTGCGCAGCCCGTAGCTACGCGCGGCTTTCACTATGCTCAATGCTGAGAGGCCGTCGCGTCCCAGGCCGTGCCGCATGCGCAGTTCGGAGACCGAGGTAGGACGTCCGTAGTAGTTGAGGATCATGGCCAGACAGGCATAGCCACACTCGACGACGTTCATTTGAGTCAGGGGACGGACACGTCGCCGTCGCCAGCCTCGACTGCCTCGGCCAAACCAGGACTGCTTTCTGGGACGCTTGCCGTCCTTGCCTGCTGTCACCCCTGGGCTGACCTGACCCTGTTGCTCAGTGGGCCGGGCCTCCGCTGAGACAGGTAGCTGCTGGTCGTCTGCCTGCCTGCAATGCACAGCGGCGACTGGGGCTGCTGGCATTGGCACAGGGGTGGTTGCTGGCGCTGACTTCTGCTTGGCTGGCAGGCGCAAATGAGGGCGGATAGCTGGATAGTCTCCTTCCTGCTGAAGCACAATCGGACGAATACGCCGTCTCTTGAGCGGTCGACGTGCAGTGATATATTCTTGTGGATCGAAGATGTCTACATAGTCACGATCCTGGGTGACTTCCTGTCCATACTGTCTATACTGTCTATACTGCCCATAGTCGTGCATCATAACGCTCCCTGGCCTCCCAACAACTTCCCGACCCCTGGCAGCAAGTTCAAAAGGCGTGTGAAACCAGTCTGTACCTGCGCCGTCAGACTCGCCCCAGCATAGATGTTGACTGAGAGCTGTTGACCAAGGGGAACCAGCGCGGCTACTGAGGGGCGCGTGACCGGTGAAGCCGCCTGCTGCGTGTTAGCCGTACGGTAGTAGCTGCAGCTGGTTGCAGGGCTGATAACGCCTGGCAAAATACGCGCTATCTGGCTGTTCAGCGTAAGATTGGCGGCTGGTAGCGTAATTTGCACAGGTTCCCCTGGCCGCAGTCTCTGCCGTGCTTCCCAGGGGAGGAAAACCACTGCAAAGGCCCCTTGCCGCTCCTGTGGCAACTGGAAGCGCTCGCTTAATGCTTGCCCGTCTAGTACCAGGCCCGGGCCAGCAGTGTAGGTCGGGATCTCCGTTGTCCAGGCGAGCGCTGCAGCTGCGAAGAGGAGCCCGAAGAGGAACCAGAGCAGCACAGGTACGGGTAGAGCCATGAAATGCGGAAGAATATCTTTTTCTCGCCCATAGAGATGATGGTGCAGTGCACGCTGACGAAAGATAGGACGTTGATGTACTTGCATCGATCTTCTTCTGCCTTGCTACCAGAAGGAATAGAGAAAGAGCCTCTAATTGCATTATATGAAGTGGACCAATTGGGCAAGAGGAAGGAATGATAAGAAAGGGGAGAGAGGCAGCCTGGCTGCCTCTCTGGGGATAGGCAGAGCTGGGTAGTGCGGTTATTGCAGGTAATGCTCAACGGTACGAGGATCGCGCGGCTGAGCCTCGTCGGGGTTAAGGCGAGCCTGGCGGCGGGCTCGCCGCTGGCGCAGCAGGTCCCAACACTGGTCAAGCCGAACCTCTAGCTCTTTCATGCGCGCCCGCTCCTCGTCCGTAATGCCTTCTTCTTCAGCCTTCTTGAGTAACTGGTGTTCCTCATCCACCAATGCTCCGATACGCTGCAGAATTTCCACGTCATCCATCGCTAGCGCTTACCTCCTCTCTTGAACAATCACACAGCGGACTTACCTGCCATGCTTCCTGGCCGATTCTCTCCAGCCACAGCATAAGAATAAACCTCGGAAAGGTCCCTGCTTATTCCCCCTGGCTGGGTTTAGGGTTCGTGCGGAAGCGGATGGGTAGCAGGGGCCGGCCATCTGGGGCGAAAGGGTTAGGAAAACTGGGCGAGGAGCCTGACTGCTGCTCAGCCTCAGCGAGGATAGCGAGCAGGCGGGCGCGGTGAGGAGAAAGGTGACAGGCGGGGTCGGTGTTGGCGGCGTCCCCTGTCAGCAGGAAGGCCTGGCAGCGGCAGCCGCCGAAGTCCTGTTCGCGCAGCGGGCAGCTGCGGCAAGGCTCGGGCATCCACTGACTACCGCGGAAACGCTCAAAGGCTGCTGATTGCTGCCAGATCCAGGCCAGGGGGTGCTGGCGCACATTCTCAAAATGCAGGTTGGGGATGACACGAGCGGTCTGGCAGGGCAGGACTGCGCCGTCGGGGGTGACGGTCAGATAGCGGCGGCCCCAGCCATACAAGCAAGGCTTGGGGCGTTCGGCGTAATAATCGGGCCAGATGTAGATGATTTCCATACGTCCGCGCAGGCGCTCCTGGGCTGCGCGGGCAATCCTTTCGGCCTGCTGCACCTGAGCTTTTGTTGGCAGCAGCGCGGCTTTGTTGGAGAATGCCCAGCCCAGGTACTGTGTATTGGCCAGCTCCAGGCGCTGGGCCCCCAGCTGCTCTGCCAGGGCTATCATCGCCGGGAGGCGCTCGATGTTGCCGCGATGGAGGACCATATTGAGCGTCAAGGGCAGGCCGCAGGCGTTAACCAGGCGAACAGCCTCTAGCTTGCGCTCGTGAGCGCCTGGGCAGCCGGCAATGCCATCGGCCAGAGCAGCTTCATCAGCCTGGATGCTGATCTGAATGCTATCAAGTCCAGCTTCCTGCAGTTCCTGGAGGCGACGTCGTGTCAAGCCGAGAGCGCTGGTGATCAGATTGGTATAAAGGCCGGCAGCGCGAGCGCTGGCCACCAGGACAGGCAAATCGCGCCGCAGCAGCGGCTCACCGCCTGAAAAGAGCAGATGCAAGACCCCGAGAGCGGCGGCCTCACTGATGACCCGCTGCCACTCGGCTGTTGTCAGCTCGGGCTGGCGCTGATCTGGGAAAAGCTGCGTTGGATTCGAACAGTAAGGACAATGCAGCGGACAGCGATAGGTTAACTCCGCTAGTAGACCGAACGGTCGTAGCATATGGCCCGGGGCGGTCTGGGAGCCATCGCCCGCCGGCTGGTGGGTTCTGGACGAGGGGGGCAGTCTCATCTGCTGCTCGTCAAGCCTCATAATGGTCGTCCTCTCTGGCGGTAAAGCCTGGCAGATGACCTGGCCTGCCTTGGAGTGAGCAGGGAGTCAGGGCGAGGGAGAGAGCGGGCAAGCTCTGGTCTACTCTAGCCAGGCGATGAGATTGTGGTCTCGCAGCGAACAGAGATACTCATAAACGTCGCGCTGCAGCTGCTCAGGACTGGCCTCGTAACGGCTCGCCAGCTCTCGCAGGATGTCGGCCAGCGTGTGCTCGCCGTTGCAGAGCTGCAAGATAGCAGCTGCGGTCTCATTGAGCATCATTACGCCCTCGGGATAAAGCAGAACAGGCTGCTGGCTCAGGCGATCGATTTCCAGCCGTGCTCTGGGAAGCAGGCGGGGACGCAGCGCCTGCGCAGATGGAGGGAGGTGGCTGCCTTCGCTGGACATGCTCATCGACGACCTTCCTGCGGGGCGGGAATAGTGGCGCTGGAACTGGTCGCCGTCAGTGCCAGCTCATTGGGCTGGGGGCCGTAGGCGAACTGCAGGGCGTCGAGCATGCTCCAGAGTACGTCGCATTTGAAAGCCAGTGCCTGGATGGCGCCCTCCTGCAGCTGGCGCGTTGTACAGTAGCGCACAGTCAGCTCTAGTGCTTGAGCGGCGTCGCGTGGTGCCTGCTGCAAACGCGCCCGGAAATAGGCCAGTCCCTCCGGGCGAATCCAGGTGTAATAGCGCTCAAAGGCTGTCAGACGCTCGCTCATCAGGTCGGGAGAAAACAACTCGGTCAGCGAGGAAGCCACGGCCAACGGCCACGGCTGCTGACGGGCGAAGGTTACATAAGCTTCGACGGCGAAGCGTACCCCAGGGAGCACCTGCCGTCCACTCAGGACCTCCTCGCGAGAGAGGCCGCTTGCTTCGGCCAGCTTGAGCCAGGCCGCGATGCCGCCCTCGCCCTCGCGCTCCCCATCGTGATCGCTGATGCGATGAAGCCAGAGCCGGCGAACCTCTGGAAGAGGACAATTGGCAAGAATGGCGGCGTCTTTCATAGGAATGTGCTGTTGATAATAGAAGCGGTTCATGATCCAGGCGCGGATCTGCTCAGGGGTAAGGGTGCCCTGGTTCATGGCCTGATGAAAGGGGTGGAGATGGTGGTAGCGAGTCATGCCAATAGCCTGGAGTTGGGCCACGAAGGTCTCGCGGTCCCAGGGCTCAAGCTCTACTGTGCTCATAGTAGCTCCTCTCTTCGCTCTTGCTTACTCAAGCTACCCTGCTTCCCCTGGTCGGCTTCAGGCGAGGAGGAGGCGAGGGTGCGCGGATCAAAGCCGCAGTTCTAGCCCATCCCAGCCAATAATCAGCCCGGCAGCGCACACGGCGGCGTGCTGAGGGGAGTCTTCAACCAGGACGGGGTTAGTATTATTGATATGGGTATAAATGCGATAGGGAATAGGAAGATGGCTGAGCCAGGCCAGGCTGCCCTGTGGCCCATCGATTGGAAGATGACCCATGCTGCTCGCGGTAGCCTGGACGAGTCCCTGCGTCTGCAGCTCATCTTCGCTCCAGAAGGTTCCGTCGACGAGCATGGCATCGCAAGCCTGCAGGTAGGACTGCAGTAGCTCCTCTCTCCGGGCCAGTCCTGGCAGGAAGAGCAGACGTCCGCCAGTCTGCACATCTGTGAGATAATAGCCAACGCGGAAAGAGGAGGGGGTGGCAAGCGCACTGGCCTCTGCCAGGTAACGCGGGGACTTGCCGGTCAGCGGGATAGCCTGATAGAGCAGGCCGCTCGCCTGGCCCACGGCAGTAGGCAGCGGGGCCAGCTCTTCGGAAGGTTCGCGCCACTCAACGCTGCAGTAATGAGCAAGCAACTGCGGCAGGGCCAGCCCCTGGCGCAAGGCGTGCTGGACCGCCGCAGGTGCATAGATAGTCAGAGCCGAGCGCTCCCGAAGGAGTAGGAGGCCCAGGGTATGGTCAAGCTCGGCGTCGGTCAGCAGAATGGCCTCAATAGGCGTGCCACGCCTGCAAGAGCCGGGGGGCCAGAGGGGTGGAAAACCTTCGAGCTGAGTGCGCAGATCAGGGGAGGCATTGAGTAGAAACCAGCGCTCGCCATCGGCGCTCACTGCCACACAGGACTGAGTACGCGCCCTTGCTTTGAGCTGCCCCGCGCGTAGGCCCCGGCAGTTCACACAATTGCAGTTCCACTGAGGGAAGCCGCCCCCTGCTGCTGTGCCAAGCAGACGCACCAACATAGCCTTTATCCCTGAAACGGCTGTCTCTGCCTTCTATTCCAATTTCTTGTCTTGCAGCCCAAGCCAACAATGCCAAACCAGACCAGGCATCGACCAGGCCAGACGGGGAGCGAGGAGGAGACAGGACCTGCTCAGTCACTGCCTCCTCCTTCTGTGGCTCACCCTCCCTCTGTTAGCGCCCTCTGCCTGCTCTCTCCCCGACTAACAGGCTGTACTACTGTTTAGATGGAGATTCAAACAACAGGAGCACACCTGCATAGGCAGTACACTCAAGACTCACAGCAATAACTTCAAAGGACGGCTTGACCCACCGGGACTTCTCTTGCATGTTGCTCCTTTCCCTTTTCAGGCTGCTCAGAGTTCCAGCGCAGTACGCCGTTCAGGCCCGCCTCTGCGGAAGGTCCCCTGGCTATACTTGGCCGTAGCCCCCCGCTCCTTCCTGACCCCGTCTCTCCGCTTGCCAGTCCATCCGTCATAGTAACTGCTGACGAACTGGTCGACAACTCGTCAGCCAGTGCCTCACTCTCTTCGGCCTTGCTTCGCTTGTGCGCTGGGCAAAGCTACACCTCCATTATAACCGACGCCAATAAATAATAAATGTATATCTATCTATGTAATAGGGTAAGGAGCGACAAGAGGACTATCGGTGTCTAGGGCATGCTGCCCGAGCGAGCCTGGAGTTGGCGGGCAAAGTCGACGAAGAACTGGATCGCCTGGGGATTGCTCATCGCATCGGGGCTGGCCGCTTTCTCCAGGGGCATACCCAGGAGCAATTTCTTGACTGGCACCTCCATTTTCTTCCCACTCAGTGTGCGGGGCACCTCGGGAATGGCAATGATCTCATCGGGCACGTGATGGGGCGAGATCTGGCGGCGCAGGGCCTCCTTCAAGCGGCGCTGGAGATCTTCATCAAGGTGAACTCCCTCGCGCAGCACCACAAACAGAGGCAAGTAATAGCTGCCGCCGGGGCGCTCCACCCCGACGATCAGACTGTCGAGCACCTCGGGAAAGCTCTCGACGACGCGATAGATCTCGCTGCTCCCCATGCGAATCCCCTGACGATTGATCGTCGAGTCCGAGCGACCATAGATGATGGCGCCCCCGCGTGGGGTGATCTTGATCCAGTCTCCGTGGCGCCAGAGGCCCGGATACATTTCGAAGTAGCTTTCGCGGTAGCGACGATGATCGGGATCGTTCCAGAAGAAGAGCGGCATTGAGGGCATTGGCGCTGTGACTACCAGTTCGCCGACCTCATCGATCAAAGAGCGTCCCTCTTCGTCGAAGGCTTCGACGCGGGCGCCGAGTGCCCGGCACTGGATTTCACCCGCATAGACGGGGAGCAGGACGCAGCCGCCGACGAAGGCCGAGCAGACATCGGTGCCGCCGCTGACCGAGGCCAGCCAGACATCGTGCTTGACGTGCTCATAGATCCAGCGGAAGCCTTCTGGTGGCAGGGGTGAGCCAGTGGAGCCAATGCAGCGGAGCTGGCTCAGATCGAATTCCTTTCCTGGCTCGATACCAGCCTTCATGCAGCTGGAAATGTAAGCGGCGCTGGTCCCGAAAAGGTTCATACCGCTATCCTGAGCAAAGCGCCAGAGGGTATTCATATCGGGATAGCCGGGGGCGCCATCGTAGAGTAAGATTGTGGCCCCAACCAGCAGGCCACTCACCAGAAAATTCCACATCATCCAGCCTGTGGAGGTAAACCAGAAGAAGCGATCGCCGGGTTTCAGATTGCTCTCCAGGGAGAGCACTTTGAGATGCTCCAGCAGGATGCCGCCCTGACCCTGCACGATGGCCTTGGGAAGTCCGGTGGTTCCCGAGGAATAGAGCACCCAGAGTGGATGCTCAAAGGGAACCTGCTCGAAGGTGAGGGGAGCTGGTTGAGCGAGCATGCTGCTCCAGGGAATGACCTTGCTGAGGCCGGCGCTGGCTTCCTCGGGGGACGGGTTCAGGTAGGGGATGATCACGGTGTGTTCGAGCGTGGGCAAGGCGGCCTGAAGCTCGGCCAGCACTCCGCGCCGATCGAAGGGACGCCCATTGTATTGGTAGCCATCAACGGCAAAGAGCACCCGTGGCTCAATCTGCTTGAAACGGTCAACTACGCTGCTGGTGCCAAAGTCGGGCGAGCAACTGGACCAGATAGCGCCGAGACTGGCGCAGGCGAGAAAGGCAATGACGGTCTCCGGGATATTGGGCAAATAGGCCACGACCCGGTCGCCGCGCTTGATGCCGAGCTGGCGCAGGGCCTGGGCCACGGCTCCCACTGCCTGCTCTAGATCGCTCCAGGAGAGTGTGCGCCACGGCTCGCGTTCGGAGCGGAAGATAATGGCTGGGTGCTGTGCGCTGACATTGCGGAAAACATGCTGAGCGTAATTGAGCTCGGCGCCTGGAAACCACCTGGCGCCAGGCATGCTGCGACTGGCCAGCACCTGGGTATAGGGCTGACTGGCCTGGATCTGAAAGTAGTCCCAGAGCGAGGACCAGAAGCCTTCGAGGTCGGTGACCGACCACTCCCAAAGTTCCTGACGGCTGGTGAATTGTTTGCCTCGCTGCTCGGCAAGCCAGCGCAGATAGTGCGTGAGATTGGCTTGCTCTTTCAGTTCCTCTGAAGGCTCCCAAAGAGGCTGTTCGGCGTTGAACGAGGTACTCATCGACTCGTGCTCCTTTCCAACAGATGGGCTTCGGGGCCCTTGACCTTCGAGGCAGGGAGAGAGGTCGGCCCGCGCTGGTGGTTATTCTTGTGCTGCTGTAAGTAAGTCTATGCCGCCTGTAGAGACAAGTCAATATAGATGGCGATCGCTATCCAGGAGTGGCTGCAGACCTGCGCGACCAGACAGGCGCCAGCGCTCGTTCCAGTCCTTGCCTTGCCCATCCAGGGGCATCAGGAAGCGACTGACCGCCCGCCCTTGCTCACGAAGTTGGGTGCTGAGGCGGACTGTGGCTTCGCGTCCTCCCTCATCGCCATCGAGGGCCAGCAGAACACGGTGGACATGAGCCGGAAGCCAGTTCAGAGGGAGCGCGGTCCCCGCCAGGGCGACAACTTCCTCCCCTCGCAGGCCAGCCGCCATCAAGGCCAGACGATCGAAGGGGCCTTCGACTATGATAAGCTGAGGCGCAAGCTGCTCTCGGGGAAGGCTGAAGCAGCCAGCAGGATTGGTCTTGATCCAGCGTTGTGGACGACCGGGATGCTCTAATAGCTGCTTGTGCTCGTTTTCGTCCATGCCGGGCTGCCACCCTGCAAGTGTGCGCCCAATGTAGCCTCTTGTGCTTTCTGACTGAAGAGGAAAGATCAGCCGCTCACTCCAGCGCTGCAGGAGGCGTCGCTGCCTGGCCCGCGGCAGACGGGTAATAAGTGCCGGCGTCAGGAGACCAACGCCGCTGGCGAGAGCAGTCTCTAGGGGAATGGCCCGCTGGCACAGGTAGGCCCGCCCCTGGCTGCTGGACTGCAAGGCCTCTTGCATGATGGGTTCCAGGGTCTGCAAGAGGCTCCTCTCTTCTTCTTGCCAGTGGCGGAGAACGCTGTTGGCCCTGGGCTGTGCTGCTGGCTGACTTCGCCAGTGAACGTCAGAAAGAGAAACGGCCCGGCTCCCTGTTGGCCCCTCTGGACCGACTGGCTGCTCCCGACTCAGGCTGAAATCGGTCCCCAGGAGATGGTGGGCTGCACTCGGATTCCATTCCGCAATCAGCACTCTGGCCTGACAGGCAGCGTTGAAGCAGTAGCCCCAGCCGCTGGCTGGATCGATCGAGAGCGAACGCTGATGATCGCTGCCGTGAATCGGGCAGAAGGCCCGCACCCGGCCACCTGTCAGACGCGGATGGGGTAGCTCACTCTCTGAAAGGATCGCGATCTGTTTGCCTCGGCGGGTGAAGATGGTAATCATATTGGCCATCCTCTGCTCTCTTTGGCGACTCTCCCCTCCTTCCATCCTCACCAGCGCTGCTCTCTTCCTATGGAAGATTATAGAATATTTGTTCTGATCTGTCGAAGCTCAGGGGAACGAAAGGCAACGCCAGGCTGGACTTGCTCCGACCTTCTTTGCTGGCCTGAACTCTTGCGCAGGGAGAGGTACAAACAAGCGAGTCCTTGGAGCTATGCAACCGGCCAGCGTTCTCCTATTTATGAGGAAGGGCGCGCTTCGTTTCCTTGACAGCGATAGCTATCTGTTATACTCTGTCTTTGAGAGAATGGCGCAATGATGATCAGAAGCTGCAGGAAAAGGGCGCACTTGCATAGAAGTACCGCCTTTCGTGCGCTTGTTGAGAGATAGAGAGGATCGACAATGTACCGACGAAACCATTTTGGGCGCCACCGGGGATGGTTTTTCTGGTGGTTTATTCCCCTGTTTTTTCTGGGGCCGGCTCATTGGTGGTGGGGGTGGGGCAGTGCGATGTTTGGCATTATGCTAAGCATCTTCTTCATTGCCTTACTGGCCTGGGCTCTGTCGGCGCTCTTTGCAGAGCAGGGGCCGGGGGCGGGGCGCAGCTGGCCGATGGGCGGTAGCATGTGGCAATGGCAGCAGCCGCCGCAGGCGCCACCAGGACCAATGGAGACCTACCAGAACTCTGGCCCAGGCGAGCAATCAGGAATGCCTGAGCAGCGCTATCACCAGGGCTATCGGGCCCAGACGGGTCCACGTCCTGAGCAGGCTGCTGGACCACAGCCCCAGCAAGCTCAGCCGGCGATGGGGCGCCCTCAGCCGCAGTACGAAGAGCCGCAGGTTGAGTATCCGCGTGAAGAGCCGCCGCTCGTCCAGTAGCCATCTTGACCTCTGCGCGGCCAGGCTTCTCGGGCAACGGCGGCGCCGACCCGCCTGGCTGGTCAGGCTGCTACCCTTGCCAGTCTGTGCCACTATGCTCCATATGGTACCATTGTGGGATTGATTTGACGAAAGCCCTCAACTCCCGGGATACTTCTGGTAAATGATGTTGATGTGCTTATGGACATGAAGAACCGGGAGGTTGCTCTGTGGTCCCTGTTGTGCTGCTGGCTACTGCGGTGCTGTTGCTCGTGCTGGGATTGGGTCTTGTGCGTCGCGGCAGCTGGCTTCAGCGCTGGTTGCGGCGTGAGGGGCTAACCAGCGCGCTCCTCGTCTCCTCTGCGGGTGAGCAAACGAGTCTGTCCTCTCCCGCGGCCCGTCTGCTGCAGCGGGCTGAAAGCGGCCAGGAAGAGAAGCCCTGGTTCGTTCTGATGTTCCCTGCGACCTGGTATCGACGCTGGCGTATCATCCTCTCGCTGGTGCTGCTCGTGATGGTTCTTCTGGCGCTCTCGATGACCAGCGCTCTGGCTGATGGGGGACAGCTGACACTGAGCGCGGCGCTCACCTTTTTCCGAAACAATCATAGCCAGACGCTTGATCTCCAGACGCTGCCTCATGGTTTCAATGCCTCACGCAGCCTTGTGCGCATCTCGCAGCTAGATCCTGCTCAGTATTCTTCTTCTGAAGAATATGACACCTGGGCCTATTCCGCATGTTCAGCGGCGTCCATGACGGAGGTCTTCAACGCCTATGGCCGGCACTATCGCATCAGCGATGTGCTGCACGTCGAGGCGGCTCTCGGACAAATCACACCCGAGCTCGGTCTGGTCTCGCCGGAGGGCATTGCTATCACCGCGGCCCACTTCGGCTTTCGCACCGAGTGGGGCGAGCACTGGTCGCTGGAGCAGCTTCTGGCTGTGGCCAACAGTGGGGCCCCTGTGATCGTGAGCTTCCCACCGGATCGCTATGCTGGCGGCCATTTACTCGTCGTGCTCGGTGGTGACGCCACCTCTGTCTATCTGGCCGACTCCTCAGCCTGGAATCGCCGTGTGCTCAGTCGGGAGCAGTTTCTTGCCTGGTGGGGGGGCTATGCAGCTGTGGTAACTCCTCTGCAATAAGGATGGTCTGGGAAGGCTCCCCTTGACGCTGGAACTGCCCTGGTGCTAGAATCGAGCGCTTTGCAATACGAGCAAGTCAAGGGGGTCGACCTTATGGGAGAGCAAAAACAGGATCAAGGGAGGCCGCAGCAGCAGCAGCAGCAGGTTCCCAGCCCATTCAATGGCGTGCGTGTCGTTAAGCCGCAGCAGTTCGATCCCAATACAGCGCAGACCCCGGGCATGAGGCGCCTGGCAGCGGTCTCGCGTGAGCTGGCAGGCGCGCGTGGGCTGTGGGCAGGTCTCACGCTGGTTGCACCTCATGTAGCCAGTGGCAAGCATCATCATGGCGAGCTGGAGACCGTCATCTACGTTGTCTCAGGACGGGCGCGCATTCGCTGGGGGGAGCGTCTGGAATATGAGCAGGATGTCGAACCCGGCGACTTTATCTATGTCCCTCCTTTTGTCCCCCATCAAGAGATCAATCCCTCCGATGAGGAATCGTGCTGGGTCATCGTACGCAATGCTCAGGAGCCGGTGGTTGTCAACCTGGATGCGCCTGGCGACCAAGAGCAGGCGCCCCGCTAGAGATGGGTCAAAGCCGGCAGGCAAGCAGCGGTAGAGGCGCGTTCGCCCCTTCTTTCTTCGACGGCCTCTCCGCTGCTGCTATGAGCAGCAGGTCTTTCTACACTTCCTCGCATTCGCTCTGCTCTCCACCTCTCTTCCCTAGATACGGCTGTTCGCTGGCCGGGAAGATTCTCCGGCTTCCCGGTGGTTATTATCAGTGGATTGGATAATAGATCGGAAATGTGCTATTATAAAATCGGAGAAGTGAAAAGTCTCAATTTCCCGGCCCAAAGCGGGGAAGCTGCTGAGGTTCGGTCTCTTCCTTTTCGGGCAAAGTGAGCCGCTTCCCTGGCGGGACGGGCAGATCGAGAGTTCCAAATTCTCAGCGAAATTTCAGCTAATTCACAGTTCCTCTTAATAGAGGAGTGTTTTACTCATATTAGCTGGAAATGATAGAAAGCTCCAGGCAAACTGCCTGGGACTGCAATCCAATCGAGTTCAGTAGAGAGGAGAGGGAAACCTATGGCTCGTCGGGAAAGTGCAGTTGTGGATCACGAGCGCGATTCTCGTGAGGAGCATACAACTGAGCTACTCACTGTCAGCGAGGTAGCGAAGCGCCTTCGCGTTGATGACACGACAGTGCGCCGCTGGATCAAGACCGGTGCGCTGCAGGCCATTACCTTGCCGCATAAGGGCAAGCGCGAGGTCTATCGTGTCAAGAAGAATACGCTGGACGAGTTGCTCAACACCCCCGCGACTGCCGCGTCGTGAAGCGGATTGTCTGAGCGGTGGCAGCTGGGTGGTGAGGTGACTGCCAGAAAGAAGTGGGACCCGAGGGAATCTCCCTCGGGTCCTTTGCCATCTTGTTGCCTGATCAGTGCCCATCGAGGCGGCGTAGCTCAACCTGGCCATTGCGGACGCGGACCGCATAACGCGGGGCTGACACGGTCGCCGGGCCAGTCAATACGCGCCCATCGCGCAGGCAGAAACGCGAGCCATGCCAGGGACATTCCACAACATCCCCTGTGAGCGTTCCCTCATCCAGTGGTCCCCCGGCATGGGAGCAGGTTGCTGAAATCGCATAGTACTGCTCGCCGCGACGGAGCAGCACCACGGGCACGCCGGCCACCGTCACGCGATAAAGGCGCCCCTCTTCCACACTATTGGCAGATAGGACAGGCTCGAAATCCTCGCCTGCTGGCTCCCAGGCGGTGTGATTCACATTAGTGCCTTTCACAAAGACCATATCTCCGCCCAGATAGCCAGCCACCAGAATAGCCACGAAGCCGATGAAGCTGAGCACGGCGGCGGCGGTGCTTTCGTTCAGAGGAGAGAGCAGGCGCAGGATAAATGAGACCAGGTAGAGGAGAAAGGCCGCCGTGTTGAGCAGGCCGTGATAGAAGCCCACCGTTCGCTCAGCGCCGTAGGTATCGCTCCAGTCGGCCAGGCCGGTAAAGAGCGCGCCCAGGGCAGCGATCAGCCCGACGATACTACCAACCAGTGCCCCGCGCGCGGCCCAACTGTTGCTAGTCGGCGCTACCAGCCAGATAATGTCGAGAATAGCGGTCAGGGTCCAGGCGCCGATGGGGATATCGGTAATGGCTGGATGCAGTGGGTGACCTCCAAAGGTGCCGCTGAGTAAGCTCTTCAGTAAGCGTGGTGGCTTCTGGGTGCCTCCGGTAAGCACCCGAGCCAGGGCCTGCAGACGGTCGCCGAAGCGATCGGCAAAGGATTGCCAAACGTTGGCCGTTGATGGGACCGGCGCATTCGTCGAGTCGCTCATGGTGCTCTCCTTCGTCTCTTCACATGGGCCGATAACCTGCCTGCGCTCCACCTCTTGCCAGGAAAGCGGCCTTTCCCTTCTTCTCGCTGCACGCTGTCAGTCCGTACGGGCTTCGTCTCTGCGCACAGAAAGACAGGGGCAATGGCTGGCCAGACCCCACACCGTGGGCCTTGGCCACGTCAGCGCGGTGCACTGCCCTGGCCTCCACCGGCTGGCGTTGCTCGCCATTGCCCCTCCATCTCTGGTGAGCCGCTTCTGCAGTACAGGAAGCAAGCAGGTATCAGCAGCTAGCAGGCTGTTGTGCTTTGGCTAAAAAGCCTGCCCGATTGCCCATTGGTACATCGGGCAGCCTTCAGGACTCTCTCCCTCTTTCTGATATACCATACTCGCCGAGGAAAGTCAAGAAAGTCAAGAAATTTATTGACATAAAGCAAGCCCTCTGCTACACTGGAGCAGAGCAAGCGTTACGTTAGGTCTTCTCTCTCGATCAGGAAGTGCGACACCGATGGCTGGAGATCAGGCGCATCGACGCTTTTTCCGGAGCACGCGCGGGCGCATTGTGGCGTTACTCTCTCGCCAGGGGGCCACAGTTGAGGAGTTGGCCCAGGAGCTGGGGCTGACCGATAATGCGGTGCGTGCCCATCTGGCGGCGCTGGAGCGAGATGGCTTTGTTGTTCAACGGGGGCAGCGGCGTGGTGTTCAAGGGAAGCCAGCTTATCTTTATGAGCTGGCGCCAGCGGCTGATCGCCTCTTCCCGCGTGCCTACCTACCGGCCTTTGATGCGCTCCTGGAGTTACTGACCGAGGAGCTCCCGGCTGAGGAGCTAGAGCGGCTGTTGCGCGCTCTGGGTCAACGCCTGGCGCAGCGCTGGTCGTCTGGGGGGCAAGGTGGGCCGATCGAGCCGCTGAGTCGTGTGCGTTGGGCTGTGGCGGTGCTCAACGAGCTGGGAGCTTTGGCTGAGCTGGAGGAACCGGGTGAGCTTCCTGGTCACCCGGGCGGGCAGGCGCGGCTACGCGCTGCTAGCTGTCCGTTGGCTGCTCTCACTCCCTCTCATCCCCGTCTCTGTTTGCTGATTGAGGCAATGATAGCTGAGTTGACGGCCTTGCCCGTGCGAGCCTGTTGCCGCTGCACCGAGCGTGCGCAGTGCTGTTTTGAAATCGACCTTGCCCCTGAGCGCTAGGTCTCGGCCTGCACTTGGCTGTCTCAAGCTGCTGGTTGAGGCCAGGCCGCAGGATGCTCCTTTCAGTGCTCTCTTGTTCGTCCTCTTTGCCGCTTTCAACAGCAGAGTCTGTCATGGTACAATGGAGAGGAAACGGCCTTGCAGCAATCCCCAGGGAAGGAAAGGACAGAGTCGCGATGTCAGAGACTCCCCATGAGGGCGGGCATGTCTCGCCGCCCTATGGCAGCGAACGCCAGTTTCAAATCTACATGGCGGGGCTACAGGGACAGCTTCCGGCCTTACCTCTGGATGCGCAGGAGCTGGAACGGCGTGCCAAAGAGCGCCTGAGTCCCGAGGCCTATGACTATGTTGCTGGAGGCGCTGGCGCTGAAGATACGATGCAGGCTAACCTGGCGGCCTTTCAGCGCTGGTCGATCGTCCCTCGTATGCTGCGCAATGTGGCACAGCGTGATCTCAGCGTCGAGCTGCTGGGACTACGCCTACCAGCGCCTTTGTTGCTTGCCCCGATCGGTGTGCAGTCGATCATCCACCCTGAAGCCGAGCTGGCAGTGGCGCGAGCCGCGGCTTCGCTGGGCGTTCCCTTTATCTTGAGCACGGTTTCCTCCTATACGCTGGAGGAGGTGGCTCAGGCTGCAGGCGATGGAGCACGTTGGTTCCAGCTCTATTGGCCTGCCGATGCCGAGTTCTGTGCAAGCCTTGTTCAACGGGCTGAGCGGGCCGGCTACGGCGCAATCGTGGTGACGCTCGATACACGTTTGATCGGCTGGCGTCCGCGTGATCTGCAGCGGGCCTATCTGCCATTCCTGCAGGCACAAGGATTGGCCAACTACTTGAGCGATCCTGTCTTCCGCCGGGATTTGCCCCAGCCTCCCGAAGAAAATCCCTTCCCCGCTATTCAGAAGTATGTCTCCAGTTTTGGTCACCTGACGCTCCAGTGGGAAGATCTCGCTTTTCTGCGTCAACATACACGATTGCCCGTCATCCTCAAAGGGATTCTGCATCCTGATGATGCGAGTCGGGCAGTAGAGTGTGGGGTTGATGGCCTGATCGTCTCCAATCACGGTGGGCGCCAGGTAGCGGGGGCCATTGCGGCGCTAGAGGCGTTGCCGGGGGTAGTGGAGGCCGTCGCTGGGCAGATTCCTGTGCTGTTCGATAGCGGTATTCGGCAGGGAGCCGATGTTGTCAAGGCGCTGGCGCTGGGGGCGCGAGCCGTCTTGCTGGGGCGCCCCTATATCTGGGGGCTGGCTCTGGGTGGAGAGGCTGGCGTGCGCGAGGTGTTGCAGAACATGCTGGCCGATCTGGACCTCACCCTGGCCCTGAGTGGTTTCGTCTCCGTCAGCTCGCTAGATCGTTCAGCCCTCGCCAAAGCGGAAAGGGCGTGATAAGATAAAGAAGAACAGCGAGGAGCGCCGCCTCTATCTGTGCATGAGGAAGGCAGCCGGATAGGCATCTCGCTGGCAAAACAGCTGGTCGTGGCAAGCGTGTCCTGCAAGAAGCCTGGTCTAGCGGCAGCGACAGAACGTTTGGATTGGTTCCCACTTCCCCTCTCTGGCCACGAAAGGGGCAGTGTGTGCCAGAGAAGGGGGAGC
Organism: Thermogemmatispora onikobensis; assembly: GCF_001748285.1. Classification (NCBI taxonomy): domain Bacteria; kingdom Bacillati; phylum Chloroflexota; class Ktedonobacteria; order Thermogemmatisporales; family Thermogemmatisporaceae; genus Thermogemmatispora; species Thermogemmatispora onikobensis. Next base: position 37,325 of record NZ_BDGT01000015.1, read on the forward strand.
GAGTCGTTAGCTGGCTAACTGAGGCTTCGGGCAGATGCGCCGGCCTGGTGGGGCGGCGCGCCCACTCAAGCAAGATCGCTGGGAGGTTGCCAGGAAAGAGGTTTGTGGCGGTGCTGGCTCCTGCCTTTCGGGGAAGGAGACGCCCCATAACAAGCCTTAAGAAGGAACAGAAGAGCATTCAGCAGAGGGTTCAGAGAAGAAGTGCATCGCCTGCGAGAGGATGAGTAGTCTTGTCTGCCGCTGGGGGAGAGAGTACTCCTGCAGACTGGAAGCTCAGAGGAGATGACAGGCGATGAGAAAAGTCAGAGATGTGATGACCACACGGGTTGTGACGGTTCATGAGGACCAGACGCGACAGCAGGCCGCAGCTTTGATGGCACGCCATCGAGTCAGTGGGTTGCCTGTGGTCAATGAAGAGGGGATGATCACAGGCCTTGTCACTGAGCACGATGTCCTGGCGCGTCAGGGCCGCTTTGTGCGAGAGATTATGACCCGTGGTCTGATCAGCGTCACTGAGGAGACCGACCTGGAGGATGTGGCCCAGCTGCTCGTCAATCGGCGTATTCGACGCTTGCCGGTGCTTCGTGAGGGGCGGCTGGTGGGCATTGTGAGCCGCGCTGACCTGGTCAGGGAGGTGGCGACACGCTGGACCTGTCCCGTCTGTGGTGAGGTGGCCCCTGGCGAGAAACCGCCAGAGTGCTGTCCTCGCTGTGCAGCGCCACAAATGCTGGCGTCAGCCGAGCCGGCTCCTCCTGGTTTCTAGTTGCCTGCTTGTCTGGTAAAGACGACGCCCAGGCTGGCGGCGCGGTGTTGGCTCTGTGCCCGCTCTTCCTTGTTCCGGCTCATTAGGACGACCGGATCAATAACGATCAAGCTCATCTTGTTGATGCAGTGTCGATTAGCCAGAAAGAAGAAGTAGTATACCTATGGAGACCAGACAGCAACGGAAGGCAGCCGCGCAGGGGGCCGGACCGGGTGACCCCCGCTCCCCTGCTTCGCTGCTCGAAGGAACGGACCGCGAAACGCTGCTCAATTACTATTACCAGATGGTCCTTATTCGCTATTTTGAGGAGAAGGCCGGTGAAATGTACACCCGTGCACGCATCGGCGGCTACTGTCACCTCAATCTTGGCGAAGAGGCCACTGTCGTCGGCTTCTGTGCCGGCCTGGAAGCCGATGATTACGTGTATACCAACTACCGTGAGCATGGCTATGCCATCTGCCGCGGCATCTCGCCTGCCGTTGTCATGGCCGAGCTGTTCGGCAAAAAGACCGGCTGCTCCAGTGGTCGTGGAGGGTCGATGCATCTTTTTGACCTGAAACGCCGCTTCATGGGGGGCTATGGCATTGTCGGGGGGCAGTTACCGCTGGCGGTGGGGGCGGCCTTTGCCCTGGCCTATCGGGGCGCGCGTGAGATTGTGGCCTGCCAGATGGGCGATGGTACCACTAATGGCGGCCCTTTCCACGAGTCGCTCAACCTGGCCAAGCTCTATCGGCTGCCGGTGGTCTTCCTCATTGTCAATAATCAGTACGGCATGGGCACGCGCGTCGACCAAGGCTCGGCGGTCCCCGACCTCTATCGCAAGGCCTGTGCCTATGACATACGCAGCGAGCGCGTTGACGGGACCGATCTTCTGGCGGTCTTAGAGGCCGTGCGTACGGCGGCTCGTATTGCGCGTGAGGAGCGTGAGCCAAGCCTGATTGAGGCGGTCAGCTATCGCTTCCGTGGCCACTCGGTGGTTGATCCTGATCGCTATCGCCCCGAAGACGAGGTACGGCGCTGGCGCGAGCGTGATCCCATCCTGCTCTACGCGACCCGGCTCAAGGAGGCAGGCTTGATGGATGAGTCCACCCGCCAGGAGTTGGAGGCGCGGGCTCAGCATGAGGTCGAGGAGGCGGTGCGTTTTGCCGAGGAGAGCGAGTTTCCCTCGGTTGAGGAACTCTACGACTTTGTCTATGCCGGTGAGGGAGGGCGCTGAGTATGGCCGAGATGACCTATCGCCAGGCGCTGCACGATACGCTGCGTGAGGAGCTGCAGCGCGATGAGAATGTCTTTCTGATCGGCGAGGAGATTGGGCGCTTCGAGGGGTCCTATAAGATTACCGCTGGCCTCCTGCAGGAGTTTGGTCCAAAGCGTGTGGTTGATACGCCGATCTGTGAGAACGGTTTTGTGGGGCTGGCGATCGGGGCCGCTATGCTTGGGTTGCGCCCTATTGTGGAAATCATGACGATCAACTTCATTGCGCTGGCGATGGATGAGATCGTTAACCATGCGGCCAAGATCTACTATATGTTCGGCGGTCAATGCCCGGTTCCTCTGGTGATCCGCACTCCGGGCGGTGGTGGTCAGCAGCTCTCGGCGACCCATTCGCAGAACCTGGAGGTCTGGTTTGCTCATGTCCCTGGCCTCAAGGTGGTCGCGCCATCCACGCCGGCAGATGCCCGAGGTCTGTTGCGGACCGCTGTGCGTGACGACAACCCGGTACTCTTCCTGGAGAATCTGGCGCTCTACAATACACGTGGCGAGGTGCCTGAAGGAGATTACACGATCCCCATAGGTAAGGCTCAGGTCATGAAGGAGGGCCATGATCTGACCATCATCAGCTACTCGCGTATGGCGGTGGTGGCTCTCGATGTCGCTCGTCGGCTGGAGCAGGAGCGTCAGCTCAGTATCGAGGTGGTTGACGTGCGCTCCTTGCGTCCGCTTGACCATGAGACGGTGGTCAATTCGGTCAAGAAGACTAACCGGGCTATCATTTTTGAGGAAGATTGGCGCTCTTATGGGGTCGGGGCTGAGCTGGCGGCCACTCTTCAGGAGGAAGCCTTTGATTATCTAGATGCGCCCATTCAGCGCGTTGCTGGTGCGGAGGTGCCGCTCCCTTATTCGAAGCCGCTCGAACAGGCGGCTTTGCCAAGTGCGCGGCAGCTGGTGGAGGCGGTCGATCGCCTGGCCATTCGCAAGAGGAGGGTCGTCTATGCCTGAGGTGACTATGCCCCGGCTCAGCGATACGATGCAGGAAGGGACGATTGCTCGCTGGTTAAAGAAACCAGGCGATCGTGTTGAGCGGGGGGATGTGCTCGCTGAGATCGAGACCGATAAGGCGACGATGGAGCTGCAGGCCTACGAGAGCGGGGTCTTGGAAAAGATCCTGGTCCAGGAAGGGGAGAGTGCCCCGATCGGTCAGGTGATTGCGCTGATTGGAAGTGGGGCAGGTGTTGCTGACCAGGGAGGGGCGAGCGCAGCGCACCCAGCTCCGCAAACGACAACTGCTTCCTCTGTGACTGGTGGCGGGGCTGCCGGAAGTGGTGGCTCCGGCCTGGGAACGCCTCAAGAGGCGTCGCCGCGTCCGCGAGCCACGGCGCCGGTTGAGGTGCCCCGCCCGGCTGCACCGGTTGGTCAAGAGAATGGGGATCGCGTGATCAAAGCCTCGCCGTTAGCCCGTCGCCTGGCTGAGGAGCATAATATTGACCTGCGTCAGATCCGTGGCTCTGGCCCTGGTGGGCGTATCGTGCGCGATGATATCGAGGCTTTCCTTGAAAGCCGTCGGGCGGCAGCTGTGACTGCTCCGGCGGAGGCCGGGGTAGGGGCCGCTCCAGCACCTCCAGTCGCTGCGCCCGCTGCCACCGCTGAGGTTGGTGCGGCTCCTGCTGAGGAGCTGGTGCCGCTCTCGCGCATGCAGGCCACTATTGCTCGGCGCCTGACTGAGTCGAAGCAGACGATCCCGCATTTCTATGTCAGCACTGAGATTGACATGACCGAGGCTCTGGCGCTGCGTCGGCAGCTCAACGAGAGTGTAGGTGAAGGGGGCGTCAAAGTCTCGATCAACGATCTCATTATCAAAGCCTGCGCCCTGGCCCTGGAGAAGTTCCCCGAGGTCAACAGCTCCTATCGCGATGGCCAGTTCGTGCGTCACCAGGCGATCAATGTCGGGATCGCCGTCGATATTCCTCATGGCCTGGTGGTGCCGGTGATCCGCGATGCCAATCTCAAAGGAGTGCGCACCATTGCGCGTGAGGCCCGTGCTTTGATTGAGAAGGCCCACGCTGGGAAGTTGACGCCAGCTGATCTTTCGGGTGGTACCTTCTCAATTTCCAATATGGGCATGCTTGATGTCAGTGAGTTCATCGCTGTGATCAATCCGCCCGAGGCAGCCATTATGGCGGTGGCTTCGGTGAGGCGCACCTTTGTGCCTATCGATGATCAGCCGGTGCTGCGCGATATGATGCATGTTACGGTCTCTGCGGACCATCGTATCCTCTATGGGGCGACAGTGGCTCGCTTCCTGCAGGAAGTTAAGCGTTTGCTGCAGAATCCGTTTAGCCTGCTGGGCTAAGGCCGCGACAGACCTCAGCGATAGACAACACAGGTGGGCGCCCGCCCTATCTTGGGCGCTGCAAGGAAACCGAGGAGGCTCTTCTGCTACCGTTAGAAGAGCCTCCTTGTTTTGGCGACAGAAAGAGCACTCCTAAATTTTCTTCTCCAAGCTGCATAATCCTCCCATTTTAGAGCACCTTTGTTCTGTCATTGACAGAAAATGAGGTCTATTATATAAAATATTTGCATCTATGAAATACAAAGAGGCAGATTTAATGGCAAATCTTTCTGAGCCCTCTCGGCAGTCTGCGGCTAAGGCTTCTCGCTTTGGTGGGTGGCTATGGCGAAGTGGTCAGTTTGCTCGGCAGCTGACGCGGCGTTTCACCTTTGCGCGGGCCTTGGCCAGTCGTTCCTTTCGCTTACTCTGGTTGGGCCAGACGATTTCAAACCTGGGCAACAATGTCTTCTCGCTGGCGCTGGCCTGGCAGGTCTTGCTGATGACGCACTCGGCCACGGCGATGGGTCTGATCCTGATGGCCAGGCTGGTTCCCAACCTTGCCTTTGTGCTGATCGGGGGCGTTGCTGCTGACCGGCTGCCGCGGCGCTCGATCGTGCTCTGGTCGGATGGCTTACGGGGCCTTGTCCTGCTCTCTGTGACAGTGCTCGGCGTTGCCGGTCTCCTTCAGCTCTGGCTGCTTGTAGTAGAGAGCCTTATCTTTGGGATCGTTGAAGGCTTTTTCAATCCTGCGCTGATGTCTCTTCCGCCCGAGCTGGTAGCGAAGGAGGAGCTGCCATCTGCTAATGCCTTGACTGCCCTGAGCCTCAATCTGGCGGGACTGGCGGGGCCGGTGCTCGGGGCTTTACTCATTGCCCTGGCAGGGCCGTTTTCAGCCTTTGCCCTGGATGCTGTGAGCTTTTTTATCTCGATGCTTCTGTTGTTCCCTGTTCCTATTGTTGAGCGCCACCGGCGCTCTGAACAAGAGCAACTCGGATCGTCAGCTCTGGCGCTGCGTGGGGATGCTGAAGGCGAGGAGGAGAATCTCGTGAGAGGGCGGCTGTGGGGGCTGAGGTCTGGCCTGCAGAAGGTGCTGCAGGACCTGGGTGAGGGTCTCGTCTATGTGCATCGCTCGCGCTGGATCTGGGTGACCTTGCTCAGTGCGACTGTTGGGAATGTCTGTTTTATTGCCACTTTGGCGGTTTCTATGCCAAAGCTGGTGCAGGTTGTCTATGGGCAAGGGGCTGGCTTCCTTGGTCTTCTTGAAACAGCTGAGGCTATTGGCTCGCTGCTGAGCATCTTGCTTTTGGGGGTGGTCTTGCGTCTGGGGCGGCGCGGGTTGCTGGCCTATCTCTTTCTGATGCTGAGCGCGGCTGGTGTGCTTGCTTTTGGCTTGATTCCGGCGGCGTTGGCCCTCTGGTTAGCTCCGCTGGCGTCGATCCTGGTCGGCTTTGGTCTGACCTTTTTTAACACGGTCTATTTCACTATTTTGCAGGAGCAGGTACCTGGGGACAAGCTGGGGCGTGTCATCAGTCTGGATACCATCGGCTCCTTGGGTTTAGCGCCACTGGGGCAGGTGCTGGGTGGGATTTTGACCGATCGAGTCGGAGCTGCGACTGTCTTTCTGCTCTTCGGGGCCCTCGCGCTGGGCAATTGTTTGTATCCGCTGCTTGTGAGAGAGGTACGGGAGACGCTCTAGACGGAGGTGGGTGTCTGAGGGCCAGAGTTAGAGCCATTGGTCGCTTGCTGTAGAGAGGAAGCGCTGCTCATGGTAGGGGGCATTCGCTTGGCGCAGCAGAGGCGGGAGCCCTGGCACGAGAAACCGGCCAGACATTCTGCCTCTCTCAGCCGTTTTCTTGGGGTGGTTGGTGGATATCTATGGTCCCGATGGATACGACCAGAATTGGACATTCAGTGGGGGCATCTTCTCAACTGCCTGGCTCTCTGGCAATATCTGGCCGTATGTGGACTCAGAAGGGTGGGGTAGTTGTGCTTGCTTCTCCAGGTCGACGGAGGCTTATCGCAGTGCTAGAGGCTTTTGCCCTTCTGCAAAGAATGGGGGCAGCTGCTTTCTGAGAAACAGGAGGAATACTGTGAACGAGGAACTCCGCAGAATCGTTGAGCAAGTCGAGCAGTTGGACTCGGCTGTACAGAAGGCTATTGTCCTTGCTGTCTTCTTTATCCTCCTTTCAGTATCCTCAAGCGGGTCGGGGCGGAGGCTCTCGACCTTTCTAGGGCTGCCAGGCGCTCGCGCAGTCTTGGGCGTGAGAGATTGCCTGGAGACCGCAGGGGTGAAGAAGGGGAGAGAACTGTCGACTAAACTGACACATGGGAGAGAAAAGAGGGCGAGGCCGCTTCTCAAGCGGCCTCGGAGTGGTGGAGATGGGGGAGAGTCGAACTCCCCGTCCAGGCAACCCTGTTAAAGGATATCCTACAGGCTTAGTCGGTGTATTGCTATGCGCGGAGGACTCCCACCGACAGGATTCCTCAGCGCTGGCCCTCTGGTCTTAGATGCCGATTAGAGGGCGATCACCGGCACCGCAGCCCATGTCGTCGGCGCCCACATCTGACCCCACAGGCAAAAGTCAGAGGGACGACGCTCGCCTAATTAAGCGGCGAGAGCGTAGGAGTAATTTGCCTTGTTGGCAGTTATTTTTTTGCCGGTTGTTTAACGAGAGAGCACACCGGCACCTCGACCTGCAATCCTTTCAACAGCTTGTCTGTCGAGACCCGTCATCCCCATGCTAGGGTCGATTGCGTAGGGTAGTGGCAACCAACCCCGATCACCATCGCCAGACAGGTCTGGCCAATTCAAGCAATCAAAGGCAGGGTCAGATAAGCTGCCACTCTCTTGTGGCCTTCTTATCTTACCACACCATATAACGTCCAGCAAGGGGAGAATTATTTCAGGCGCTCCAAAAAACGTTGGAGGTGGACAATAAAACGCTCGTGGATGCCTTCCCCGATTTTCTTCTCCTCGTCATAAGCCTCGACCCTAAACACCAGGCGCCGACCATCCACCTCGACCAGCTCGGCGGTAGCACGCACCCGCTGGCCGATCGGCGTCGCCGCCAGATGCCGCACATCGACGCGCGTTCCCACAGAGACATACCCCGCCTCTAAAACATCGGCCACCGCTCGCCAGGCGGCGTTCTCCATCAAAGCGATCATCATCGGGGTCGCAAAGACCTCGACACCTCCCGCCCCAACGGCGGCGGCTGTGTTCTCATAGACGACAGTCGTGCTTGCCTCTCCCTTTAGCCCTGGTTGCAAGCTCATAACGCTCCCAGCCCTTTCTTGTAGTCTTCTAGTAGCTGGCCAGCAGCACATCTCTCCCATTCTGCCCACCTGACTGACACCTCCCATTGCTCCCTGTCTGCTGCCCCTAGCACATATCTGGCCGTCCGCGGTTCTTCCCTCACCCTAGTGGGAAACAATCGCGCTCCCTGGACCCGCTCCCGCCCGGGCCTGTCCCATTGAAAGGCCCTGGACCTGCCGCGCCTGAATCTCCCGAGCGCGGGCACGCAGCTCAAGCGCTCGACTGACCTGACGTGTCTGCTGCAGTAACAGAGCATAGTTCTCCAGAAAGCGCGCGTACGTCGGGTGGTTCTTACCGAAAGCCCGCTCACCAACCTCTAAGGCCCGCTTGAAGAGTGCCCGCGCTGGACCATGCTTGTGCAGAGCGGTATACAGGGTTGCCAGATTATTGAGATTGATCGCTAGCGCCGGATGGTCAGCTCCTAACATCCTCTCACGGATCTGAAGAGCGCTCTGATAAAGCGACTCCGCCCGCTCATACTCACCGCGATCATGATAGAGCATCGCCAGATTTTCCAGACAGCTTGCAGTATAGGGATGCTCATCCCCAAGCAACTGCTGGTAGATCATCAGCGCTCGTTGATGGAGCAGCTCGGCCTGCCCATAACGCCCAGTCTCACGATAGAGCAGGGCCAGATTATTCAAAGTCGTCGCCAGATCCAACTGCTCAGCGAGAGGCAGGCTCTCATGAATCGCCAGGGCCTGCAGATAGCACTGCTCAGCTTGCTCATGGTGCCGCTGCGCGTGATAGAGGCTGCCCAGCGCGCTCAGCGTCTGTGCCACAGCTGGATGTTCGCCCCCCAGCAGATGCTCGCGTATCAGCAGCGCTCGTCGATAGAGCAGCTCCGCCTGCTCATAGCGTCCCTGGACCCGGTAGAGCGTTGCTAACTCGTGATACAGTGTAGCGAGCAGCGGATGCTCAGGCGCCAGCTCTGGCTGCCAACTCTCCAGCACCTGCAGGAAGAGCGCTTCGGCCCGCTCGAAATCACGTCGGTCACGATAGAGCAGAGCCAGCCGATACAAGGCCCGCGCCAATCCCTGGCGATCGCTCCCCGCCTGCCGCTCTTCGATAGCGACCACTCTCTGATAGAGCGCCTCGGCCTCGGGCAATCGCCCCTGTTCCTCGTAGAAAAGCCCAAGATTGTAGAGGCTGGCACTCAATTCAGGATGCTCAGGCCCAAGCTGCTGCTCACGTATGGCCAGTGCACGACGTAAGAGCGGCTCAGCCTCACGGTAGGCCACACAACGTTGCAGATAGTACCCCGTCTGCTCCAGCAGCCGGGCAGCGTCAGGACTGACTAGCTGCCACTCTTCGATCCAACGAGCACAGGTAAGCAAGTGCGGCAGATAGGCCCGATAAAGAGCAGTCGGGGCAGCGGCCTCACTCAAACAGGCGCTCTCTACCAGGCGGATAGTCTGCTCCGCCCACAGCAGACGCGATTCTCGGCTCAGACGCTGACGGACACAGGCGCTCACCGCCCGATGGAGGACCAGCGACCCTTGACTGTAGTCGGCCAGCGCAAAGCGGCGTAGCTCGTGGATCAGCCTGAGCAGCTCGAACTGCTCCAGCAAACACTGACCCAGGCTCTCCCCTAGCTCGCCGCCACCGCTAACCAGCATCTCAAGGGGAATACGATCGGGCTGCAGAAAGGAGCAGAGACGCAATAGCTCAGTGGCAACTGGACTGCTGCGCTCGGCTCGTGAGAGACTGATATGCAGAACGATGGCCAACGGCTCAGAGAGAGCGCTGATCAACTGGCTGGCCGACCAGGCCCTCCGCTGAAGCTCAACAGTAGCCTGCTTATAGAGGTTCAGATAACTGCTGAGGCTACATTGCTCTGTCTCGATATAGGCGCCAGCCAGAGTGAGCGCCAGAGGAGAAGCCCGCAGCAAAGCAACCACCTCGTCGGCCCGGCTGGCCTCAGACGGAGGAGCCTGCTCCAGCGTCGCCTCCACCGGGAGCAAGCCAGCGGCACGCAGCAAGAGAAGCGCGGCCTCCTCAGCCTCAAGCGCAGGCAGCTTCACATGCATAGCCTTGGGCAAGGTTAATGGCTGACGAGCCAGCAGAATCAGATGACCGCGAGCCCCCATAGGCAGCAGATCACGAACCACCTCGCTATCCGCCACATTATCCAGGATCAGCAACCAGCCCGACCTCTTTTCTAGCCAGCGGCGCACCGCCAGAGCAACCAGATATTGATGAGGAAGCGTATGCTCCGGCAACCCCAACGCCTCAGCGATACGTGCCAACTCGTGGATGAGTAGCTGACGACTGGCGGCATTGACCCAGAGCACAGCCTCATACTCGTGGCCGTAGCGATAAGCATACTCAAGCGCCAGCTGTGTTTTCCCGCTGCCGGCTGGTCCACTCACCACTTGCGGCGGAGTGACCGCGCTGGCCTTGTTACTAATAGGCATGTCGTGCAGATAAGCCAACAGTGAGGCGCGACCGGTGAAGAGCGGATTCCGACGATATGGTACCAACCAGAGCGGGGACAAAGGTGAAGAAGAGACTACCGCCGCTTTCTCTGCTGGCGAGGCCGGTGGTGGGGAAAGTGGCGGTAGCTGGATGGCCGCCGGGGGAACGATCGCATTTGTCGCAGCAGCGGCGGCGGAAAGCCAGGTCCCCAGCTCCACAGCCACCTGCTGCCAGGCCGCTTCACGGTCCTCCCAGGCGCTAATCGCCACACCGTTGGTCGGCAGAACCGCTAAATCGGCCAGCGGTGTATCATCGCGCTCCGTCGGACGCACAAGTATGGGAATCACACGCGCCAGGCCGGCTTTGTGACGCAGGAGGGCCACTTTCAGCTCCGCGCTGTAGCAGTAAGCAGAGTGCACAAAGTCGGGGCTGACCAACAGGAGAATGAGCTGCGCACGTTCCAGGGCAGGACTGATCTCACCGCTTCCTTGCCAGGAAAGACCCTGGGCCGTAGCACACTCCTCCCAATCAGCAATGAGACCTTGCCAGCGGAGTTGATAGAGATGATTAATAAGTTCGTTACGCGCGGCTTCGTCTTTGAAGGTGTAGGCCAGGAAGACCTTCACTGCCATGTTCTGGCTCCTTGCGTATGAGTGAGACAAGGGCAGTTCCTTGCCCTACCGCCGGGAAGTACAAGGTTCTTCGCTGTCTGGCAAACGGCTAAAAAGGATGAACGCCCTTCGAACAAAACACGAAGGTAACGTACATCTTGTACAGTGGCTACACATCTAGTATACACTCAGTGAGAGCGAGGCCGCAATAAATGAGGCGAGGAATCCGAAACGGCCCTTGCTCGCTATCGGCTTCAGAGCTGATACGGCCCATCTGCTTCACTAGAGAAATTTATTTAAGTAAAGTGTAACATTTTATATGGAGTGATGTATGGTAAGTGAAGTTCAACGTATTGCTCACCGTGGGGGAGCACAGCTGGCGCCCGAGAATACCCTGGCGGCCTTTCGTCAGGCCCTGGCCTTGCCGGTAGACGCCGTTGAGCTAGACGTGCAAATGAGTCGTGATGGCCATCTTATCGTCTTTCACGACGCCACTGTCGAGCGGCTTACCGATGGTCGGGGCAACATGCTTGATCTAGACTTTGCCTATCTGCGCAGTCTCAATGCCGCTGCTCATTTCCCCGGTGGTTGGCCGGAGCCGCAGCGTATTCCCACCCTACGAGAAGTTCTCGACCTCATTGGAGGGCAACGGCGTGTCTGGATTGAGATCAAACCGAGTCGACGCGGCAGTGTCTACGGGCGCTACCCGGGCATTGTTGAAGCGGTTGTCGACGAGCTGCAGCGTGCAGACATGCTCGACCAGGCCGTCGTCATCTCCTTTGACTGGTATCTTTTACCAGAAGTGAAGCGACGGGCCCCGCAGCTAGAGACGGGTGCAATCCTCTCTGAGGACATCTGGGACCCCCAGGCTGGGCAGGCCCTGGATACCCTGGTAGAGCAGGTTCGTGAACTGGGCTGCGGCTGGCTGGATGTGGAAGAGGCTCTTTTCCTGCCGCACCTGCCTGCCCTCGTCCATAGTTATGGGCTCAAGCTGGGCGTCTGGACTGTGAACACTGCCGAACGCCTGCGTGAGTTAGCAGCGAGCGATGTTGATGCGTTGACCAGCGATCAGCCCACGCTCTTCACCGCTTTATTGTAGACCCAGGCAGGCCCCGGGCTGTCGCACAGAGCCTGGCGGGCTGCCCTCAAGCCCTCCCTGGACGAGGCGTGTCCTTTCTTCACAGCCATTCGTTCTAGATCCAAAGAGATGGTTCTCAGACACGTAAAGGTACCATCAGCTACTGTCAAGGAAGGACAGTATGCTATAATAGGCCGGCGCACGGAGAGCAGGCATCAGCCTTCAGCCTAAACTCAGGGTTTTGTGGAGTCCCAAGAGTATGCAGCAGATGGAAATGTCATCGCTAGCTATTCCCCAGCGAGCGGATACCGCCGTCACTGCCGTTGCTGACAAGGAAGAGAGGCAGGGCGTGGGGATCTCGGTCGTGATCCCGGTCATGAACGAGCAGGAGAATATTCGACTTCTCTTTGAGCGACTGATCGCCCAGCTAGAGCAGCTCGGTCAGTCCTATGAGGTGATCTTTGTCGATGATGGCAGCACCGATAATACTTTTGCTGAAGTGAAGGCCCTGCACGATGAGCATCCCGGTATCGTGCGTGTCATTCGCTTCCGCAAAAATTTTGGCAAGACGCCAGCCCTGGTGGCGGGCTTTAGCCGCTGTCGGGGAAAGATTGTCTTTACGATGGATGGCGATCTCCAGGATGATCCCGCCGAGATCCCGCGCTTCCTGGAGAAGCTTGAGGAGGGCTATGATCTGGTCTCCGGCTGGAAGTATCCGCGTCTCGACCCTATTACCAAAACTTTCCCCTCGCGTGTCTTCAATGCGCTGGTCAGGACGCTGACCGGTGTCCCGCTGCACGATATCAATAATGGCTTTAAGGCCTATCGGCGCGAGGTCATCGATGATGCCCACCTCAAGCTCTATGGCGAGTTCCATCGCTTTGTCCCGGTTATGGCCCAGTGGCGTGGCTACCGAGTGACCGAGATCAAGGTTCGCCATCACCCTCGTCGCTTCGGGGTCTCCAAGTTTGGGGCCCGGCGCTTCGCTCGCGGGTTGATCGATCTGCTCAATGTGCTCTTCCTGACAACCTTTCTGCGTACGCCTTTGCGCCTCTTCGGCCCCTTCGGCTTCTGGACGTTCCTGCTCGGGTTGCTGATCGATGCCTGGGTGGTGATTCGCAGCCGCCTGATCGACAACCAGCCTATTCATACGCAGCCAATGCTCTTTGTTGGCATTCTACTGATGATCTTCGGAGTTCAATTCGTCCTGGTGGGCCTGCAAAGCGAGATGATCCGCCATTATGCCTTCCAGCCGGGGGAGGAGTATAGTATTAAGCAGGAAATCGATGTCCAATGAGCAGAGCGGTCCTTATACGCTGGGTCAAGGCCCTGGTGCGCTTCGGTCTGCCAGTGGTAGTGCTGGTCTTCTTCGCTCTCCAGGTGAAGAATAACTGGAGCGCCCTGGCCTCCCATCGCTTCGAGTGGAATCCGGTCCTGCTGGGTCTGGCTTTCCTGGGTTTTGTGCTGCAGGAGCTATCTTTCGGGCTGATCTGGAAAAATGTTCTAGCCCGTCTCGGCTACCAGTTGTCCCTGGGTGCCAGTCTGCGCATCTATCTGGCCTCGGAGTTTGTGCGCTATATCCCTGGTAACGTCTGGCATGTGCTGACGCGCATCCTCTGGGTCGGAAAATATGGCGTGCCCCGTTCGCTGGCATTCACCAGCATGGTGGTCGAGCTGGTGACGAAGCTGGCGACCGCTGCCTTCGTCTTCGCGCTCAGCCTCTTGTTCTGGCGCGACGTTCATGCGCTCGGCTCGACCCAGGGCATCTTCTTTCTGGCCTTCAGCGCTGTCGCTGTGCTGGCGGTGCTGATCGGGCTGCATCCGCGCATCCTGGGGGGCCTGCTCAACCTGGCTCTGCGTCTTCTCCGTCGGGAGCCGGTGAGGCTGGCTCTGCGCTATCGCGATATTTTGCTGGTTTCCTTCTTCTGGTGCCTGAGCTGGTTGATCGCTGGCCTGGCTTTCTATGTACTGGTATTGGCTTTGTGGCCAGAGACCCCTCTGCTGGCCCTGCCGATCTGCATCGGCATTTACGCGCTCGGTTGGGATATCGGCTTTATCTCGTTTATCACGCCGAGTGGTTTGGGTTTCCGCGAGGGGGCCATCGCTCTCCTCTTTGCTTTCTCGCTGCCCGCTTTGCCTGCGGCCCTCGGCTACGTCATGGCCTTGCTCTCGCGCCTGGTCTCGACGCTAGCCGAACTGCTCTGCGTCAGCGCGGCCTATCTCGGTGGCCTGCGTCAGGTACGCCAGATTCGTGCGGAGCAGGCGGCAGAGCAGAGAGAGCAGCAAGGTGCTGGAACGTCGTCAGAGGCGCACTTGACTGCCCTAAAGGATGAAGAAAGGGCATCCCTGCCAGCAGCAAGCTCGATCGCCCAAGAAGTGCAGGCAGAGCAAGCAAGCCAGATCCCAGAGACCACAGTCTCAGAGGAGACGGTTGCTTCCCACGAAGGAGGGAGGGGGTATGAAAACTAGCTCTGCTCTGCGTAAGTGGCTGGCTGTCTGCTGGAATCGCCTCTATCTCTATCCACCACCTGAGCCGTTACCCCGCCGACGCTCCTTCTGGGCGGCGATGGTAGTGGTGGCTGGGGCGGCTCTTCTCTTTTCGGCCTTCTTTATCTGGTATTTGACGACACGCCAGGATGCTTTCCAGACCAATGCCGAAGACCTGGGGATTATGGATCAGGCGGTCTGGTCAATTCTGCATAGCGCGGTCCCCCATCAGACGATCTGCAATATTGTTGGCGATACCAATTGCTATAGTAGTAACGGGATTAGTCGCTTCGCGATCCACTTTGAGCCAATCCTCTTCCCTGTGGCCTTGCTCTATTTGCTTTGGGCGACGCCGAAGACGCTGCTCGTGCTTCAGACACTGGTGGTGGCTACAGGCGCCTTCCCCGCTTTCTGGCTGGCTCGCCTGCGCTTGCGCAACGAGTGGATCGCTGTAGGTTTTGCCTTTCTTTATCTGTTACATCCTCTCCAGAACCTGGCCTTGCTCAACGACTTCCACGCCGTCACCTTTACCTCTGCTCTCTTGCTCTTTGTCCTCTATTTTATGTATACGCGGCAGACGGCGTGGACCGTCGTCTTTGCGGTCCTGGCCATGGCCTGTAAGGAGGAAATTCCTGTCCTGGTGGCCCTCTTCGGTCTGTGGTCGCTCCTCTTCCAGCGCTGCTGGCGCGCCGGTCTCGGTCTCGTGCTGCTGGCTCTTGTCTGGGTCGGTCTGGAGCTAGTAATTACGCGCCTCTCCGGGGGGCCGCTGTTGGCCTCGCGCTATGCTCATCTTGGCAACGGGCCGCTCGATATTGCGAAGAACATCTTGCTCCATCCGCTCGCGATTCTGAAACAGTATGTCTTTGAGCAGCAGCATTTCTTCTATCTGCGTCAGGTCCTCAGCCCCACGGGCTATTTGCCGCTGCTGGCTCCCTGGGTCCTGTTGCTGGCGGTGCCGACCCTGGCCCTCAATTTGCTCAGCTCGAAGCCCGATATGTACAGTGGCCTCTACCACTACAATGCCGAGATCGTCCCTGTGCTGATTTTCGCAAGCATTGAGGCGGTAGTGGTTATTGGCTGGGCAGCGCAGTGGCTGCTGCGTTGGGGGCGTGCCCTCTGGCAGAGAGCAACGGCAGCCTGGGAGAGCTGGCGCTCGCGTCTGGCCACTCATGGCGCGACAGACCTGCTGGGGCGCTCGTCGGGTGCTCTGAGCTGGGGACAGCTCATCTTGCTGACACTGCTCATGTGCTACTTGCTCGTCTCAGTGGGGCGGGCCGCTGAAGCTCATGGCACCGTGCCTTTTTCGCCAGGTTTCAAATGGCCAGCGATCACTGCCCATAACCGGCTCGCGGAGCACTTTATCGAGATGATCCCGCCCACGGCCTCTGTTTCGGCCCAGTCGGCTCTCGTCCCCCATATCAGTCATCGGCAGCGTATCTATCTCTTCCCTTATCAAGATCAAGAGGCCGATTATATCTTTCTTGATGTCACGAGCGATATGTATCCGCTCTTCCTGAGCAGCTATACTGCTGAGGTCAAGAAGGTTCTCTTCAGTGGGCAATACGGTATCGTAGCCGCTCAAGATGGCTATCTCCTGCTGAAACGTGGCCTCCCAGCTCCGGGCATCTCGCCCCTCTCACCAGTGCAGAACGGGCCAGAGGCTTTGCCCGCTCTGCCCTCCGCTTTCTGCTCCTTCCAGTGGGTTACAGCCCAACAGGTGGAGCATCCGATCACAGCAACTTTTAGGAAGAGTGACAGCGCTCAACCGTTAGTCGATGTGGTAGGCTACAGTACGCCGACACCAGCGACGATCGATGGCGGAACCTATCTGCAGTATACATTCTATCTGCGCGCCAGAAGCGCCTCGCTACCCGCGCTCAATCTCCTGGTCTTGCTCAGGGATAGCGCCGGTCAGGAGCATCTGTTAGCGCAGGACTTCCCAGGCTTCGCTTTTTGCCCAACAACGACCTGGCAGCCTGGCCAGATCTACATGTTGAGGACCCTGGCTTTCAGCCTGGGGTCTGCCCATGTCGCTCCCGGGCTAGCCCATATTTCTATGGCGCTTGTACCTGCGAGCCATTCGGGCAGTACAATGATGGATGTGCAGGCCAGATTGCCTGTGCAGCTGCAGGGTGCATCTGGAGCAGTAAGGGCGCTACCGGATGCACGGGAGTTGCAGTTGACGAGCGTGATTGTTCGCTAACTACAGAGGCGCCGCTGAGTGCGCGTAGAAAGGGTTTGTGGCATGGGAGTTTTGCTTGGTCAACTCCCGCTAGCAGAGCTGGGACGCTTGAAAGCCGAGCTGGCGGAGACCTTGATCGCTAACTTCTGCTACCCGCGATTTTACGATTATCGAACCGAGTCTTTGCGCATGCGCCCGGTCGATAGTGCGAAGCGTAAGGAGGTCTGGCTCTACTTGAGCGCGGTCGACTTCACTGCCTGGAACCGTGTGGATGTGATGTCGCCGGAGCTGCAGACCTATATTGAGCGCCTCTTTATCCATTTCGTCCAGCGCAATCGGGCGTTTTTTGGTAATCAGGGGCGCAAGCGCATGGCCGACGTGCGCATGTTGATCACGACCTCTGCTCAGACAGTGGCCGAAGGACTCCGCGCCCACCTGGCCAGCCCTCAGAAGAAACGGTCAACCTTTGGCAGCCCGCGGCCAGTCCCTTCTTGGGCCACAACCCGCGCTACTCCTCTTCCTGAGTTGAGTTGGGAGCAGATTAGTCAATCGACCCTCTTGTTGCAGCAGCAGCTGCAGGAGCTGCGCGGCGAGGTGGGCAGCTATGAGGGCCGCCAGATAGGCGCTGGCTTGCCCTCGACGCCCGGTCCGGGAAGACCAGCCATGTCTCTGCCGGCAGCTTCGACCGCCGCGGGAGCAGTCGCTCCTGGCCGGACGCCGGCGTCCGCTGAGGAGCGTCCATCTGCCGCGGCCTCCGCCGCTCCTGCCTCTGCATCGCCGACGCGGCGTGTCCCCCCGATTCCTACGCGCGCGCTGCCTGGCTCTTCTCCCGCTCCTACGGGAACCGGCCCCCAGGCGGCACCCGTGCGTCGCCCTTCCGGGAAGCTCCCTCAGCCTGCGTCGACTCCTCCGCCGGCAGAAGCCTCGTCAGCCCAGGCTGCCGCCTCATCAACTGCTCCGGTGCCGGTCCAGCCTCGCTCGCCCGTAGGTCCCCAGGCGGGCGGTCGCGCTCCCACCCCCACACCGGCAGAAGGAACACCACTGCCGGCCAATGAGGATATGACCATCTTTGAGGAGATGCGCCAGCAGCTGGTGCTCTGGTTGCGCCTGGAGGCGGTGCGTTTGGGCCTGGATATTTCTGGACAAAGTCCTTCTCAGTTGATCGAATTGCTGCGGCGCCAGGATGGCTTTGAGCAGACGCGCCTGCAGATTATTTCTAGCTTGCTGAATTTGATCGCTCAGGTCCTCAAGAATGGCAAGGCCAGCCCGATGGATTATAAGCAGGGATTGATGTTCTTTCTCATGCATACTCGTCAGCTGCGCCCTTAATGCCTCTACTGCCCTTACATTGCCTCTGGAGATCTCTCCCCCCTCTCCAGGGGCAATGCATCCTTCTGCTTGAGACTCAATTGCTACTGGAGTATGCTCTTTTTCCTTGTTTTGGGGAAAAGTGTGCCTCCTTCTGAAAACAGGGCCTCCATAAAAATTTCGTTAAAAATCTTCCCTACAGGAATATTTATGTTTTTTACACCTTCCCGCTCCCATGAGGCTATGGTATAACACGTATAGTAATACGGGGATTTTTATGGCCTGGAGATACATCTTTTTGAGAGCGTAAGCTCTCTGATCACTGGCAAGAGGGACGAACGCTTCCTGAAATGGAGGCGGGTGGCTCTTGTTAGGAGGGACCCTGGAGGGAGTGTTATGCCTCATGGCTAAAGGTCGTGACAAGACTGCTGATAGTCTTTTACCTGTGCTGGAATTCTTCCGGGCGAGGCAGCAGACGGGGCTGCTCAGCGTGGAGCGCCTGCGCAATGGGCAGCTTGAAGAAGGGGAGATCTATTTGCGCGCCGGTCGTCCCGTCTATGCCGCCGCCGGTCAACTTGCTGGTCAGGATGCGCTCAATCTCCTGTTGACCTGGAGCCCTATTCGCTTCGCCTTTTTTGCGGATGCTCCTTATCCTATGCGCTCCGATAGCTCCTCTCTACCTGCGGCCCGTCTGACTCCTTTGCTGCCTGGGGTGACGCGCAGCGAGAGTGATCCGCAGCTCCCTCTGACGCCGGAGAAGGTGAACGACGATGCTGCTGGCTATATTGGCATATCCACATATGGGAGCAGCTATAAGCCCGGCCTTGAATGGCTGGTACCGCGGCGTCTGAGCAATGACCTGAGCGTCTTGTCGTTGCTGAGTCGGCGGCAGCGCTCGGTGTATCTGCTGGTCGATGGGCGGCGCACCGTGGCTGATCTTGCCCGTTGTACCAAGAAGAGCGTGCAGGAGATTGAACGCATCCTGATCGAGCTGCAAGAGCAAGGCCTGGTGGCTATCTGAGTGAGCGGAGAGCGAGCAAGCCAACCCGCCTGAGAGGGAGCCGCCCGCCAGTTCCCTGGTTGGCGAGGCGGTCAGATCCATTCAGGCTGCTGTAGTCATCATTGGCAGCAACTCGCTCAGCTGCTGCAGCCAATTGGACCCCAGCAAGCGGCGTGGAATGCGGATAACACCCTGCTGGACGCGGGCCTCGTTACGGAAGCGATGGTAGAGGGCCACGCGGTTCGGAATCACCGAACGTCTGACGGTAACCACCAGCTCATTATTTTTGAGCGAGATAGCTTCAATGCCCTGATGGGCTGCCTCGATTTTGAGCCGGATGAGCGTGAGCAAGTTCTGCACTGGGGGCGGTGGCGCTCCAAAGCGGTCGGTCAACTCAGCAGCGATGGTCTCCACCTGCTCATGGGTGGTGAGATTGGCCAGGCGCTGGTAGAAGTTGACCTTCAGGGTGCGATCCCCGATATACTCATCCGGCAGGTAGGCGTCCAATGGCAGGTCAATGGTGACCCCGGGCATGCCTGTCTCTTCTTTCTTGCCCTGCAGCTCCTGCACTGCCTCGGCCAGCAGTTTGCAATAGAGATCGAAGCCCACCGAGTTCATGAAGCCCGACTGTTCCGCCCCGAGCAGATTGCCCGCGCCGCGCAGCTCCAGATCTTTCATGGCGATGCGGAAGCCGGCCCCCAGCTCTGTGGCCTCGAAGATGGCGCGTAGCCGCTTCTCCTGCAGTGGTGTCAGGCGGGCCTCCTTGTTGTAGAGGAAGTAGGCATAGGCCTGCTGAGCTGAGCGACCCACGCGACCCCGCAGCTGGTAGAGCTGTGCCAGCCCGAAATGGGCGGCATTGTTCACAATGATGGTGTTCGCATTGGGAATATCCAGCCCATTTTCGATGATGGTAGTAGAGACCAGCACGTCGTACTCGCCGTTGGCGAAGCCCAGCATGATCCGCTCCAGCTGCTCCTCGTTCATCTGTCCGTGAGCCACGGCAATCCGTGCTTCTGGTACCAGCTGTTGGAGCTTCTGGGCCAGCATCTGGATGCCAGCGACACGGTTATGGACGAAGAAGACCTGTCCTCCGCGGTCAAGTTCGCGCAAGATCACCTCGCGGATCAGTCCTTCGTCATATTCACGGATGGCTGTCCGGATCGGCAGGCGCTCCTGGGGCGGTGTCTCGATGACGCTCATGTCGCGCAGATTGACCAGGGCCATGTGCAGCGTGCGGGGGATCGGCGTGGCCGTCATCGTCAGGACGTCGACCTCGGTGCGCAGCTGTTTGAGCCGCTCCTTGTGCATGACCCCAAAGCGCTGCTCCTCGTCGATGATGAGCAGTCCGAGCTGGAAGAAGACGACATCCTTCTGCAGCAAGCGATGGGTGCCGATGATGATGTCGATCTTCCCCAGGGCGAGGTCTTCCAGAATCTGCTTCTGCTCCTTCTCGGAGCGGAAGCGGCTGAGCAGCTCGACCCGGACGGGATAGGGTTTGAGGCGCTCCTTGAAGGTGTTGTAGTGCTGGAGGGCCAGGACTGTGGTGGGGACAAGGACCGCCACCTGGCGCTGATCCAGCACGGCCTTGAAGGCGGCGCGCAGAGCAACCTCGGTCTTGCCGTAGCCCACATCGCCGCACACCAGGCGATCCATCGGCCTGGGGCGCTCCATATCGGCCTTAACCTCTTCAATGGCGCGCGCCTGGTCCGGTGTCTCCTCGTAGGGGAAGGCGTCCTCCAGCTCTTGCAGCCACGGCTGCTCGGTGTCGGGTGGGAAGGCGTGGCCCTCGGTAGTCTCGCGCAAGCTGTAGAGCCGCAGCAGCTCGCGTGCGACGTCCTGAACGCTCTCTTTGACCCGCGCTTTGGCCCGCGTCCATTCGGTGCTGCCCAGCTTGCTGAGGGCCGGCACGGCCTCCCCCATACCGATATAGCGTGTCACCCGATCAAGCTGGTCCGTTGGGATGTAGAGCTTGTCGTTGCCGGCGTAGCGGATGAGCAGATACTCGCGCTCGACGCCGGTCAGGTTCATTCTGACCAGGCCCTCGAAGCGCCCGATGCCGTGCTCCTGATGGACGACGTAGTCGCCGGGATTGAGCTCGGTCAGGAACGAGGCCGGCGTGACTGGCCGGCGCCGCTGGGCCGGGCGGTGCTTGGACCAGCCAAAGATCTCCGCGTCAGAGTAGACGCTGAGACCCAGGGTTCGCGATTGCCAGCCCTCTGCCAGGTGCCCCTGAATGAGGGTGAGGCTGCCCTCGGCGGGCAGTTCTTTGATGCTGCTGCCGGGACTGGCGTGAATCGGTATCTCTTCTTCAGTGCTGACCTCGTCAGCGAAGACCTCGGCCAGGCGACGCGCCTGGGCTGTCACAATTACAACTCGCTCGCGCCTGGCCAGCGCTTTGCGACAGTCATGGACGAAGGCCCGGATGCGTCCACCGTAGGAGTTGGCACTGCTGCACGTTGGCAGCAGCGGCTCTTGTGCGGGTGCAGAGGCGCCATCGGGATCGTGCTCTCCAGTGGAGGCGAGGATGCCGGCGAAATAGAGCTGTCGCCGCTGCTGCAGCCGTGGGCTGAGCTCCTCCCAGGAGAAGTGCGCCGGTCGCAGGTGGGCCGGGTTCTCGCGCTCCGCTTCCAGACGCGCCTTGATCTCCTGGGCCTGGGCATCCAGGTCGCGAATGCGGTTCTGGATATGCTCAGGCTCGTCCAGGATCACAAGGGCGTCCTTGGGAAGGTAATCGAGCAGCGTCACCGGCTCGTGTAAGTAGGGCAGATAGAGAGCGATGTCCTCGAAAGAACGACCCTGGCGCAGCAGTTCGAGATCGCGGCGCCAGCGCTCCTCGGCGTCACGGTGGAGGATGCGCAGGTCGAGCTTCTCTAGCTCACGTGCCGCCTGGACTCCTCGCGTTGGGAGGGCCTCGCGCGCTGGCCCAATCAGACAGCTTGTGAGCGGATTGAGCGAGCGCTGGGTCTCCGGGTCGAAAGTTCGCAGCGACTCAACTTGATCGCCAAAGAACTCTACACGCACCGGGCGGCTCAACGTCGGGGGAAAAAGGTCAACAATCCCCCCGCGATGACTGAATTGACCTGGTTCCTCAACCTCGGCTACTGGTTCGTAGCCGAGATTGTAGAGGTGCTCCAGCAGCAGCGAGAGGTCCAGCTCCTCGCCCTGCTGCAGCTCATAGAGCGTGCGACTCAGCTCATGAGACGGCATCAGCGGTTGTGTCAAGGCCCTCGCCGCGCAGACAAGCAGCAGCTGTGGCTCATATCGCGCCAGGCGGATGAGGACCTGCATGCGCTTCTGAATCGTCTCGGCATCGCTCAGGAGCCGCTCATATGGCAGGGCGGTGCGCCCCGGAAAGTAGAGGACCTGCCTGCCCTCCGGAGCGAACGCGGCCAGGCTCTCCGCCATCTGCCGCGCCCCTTCTTCTTCGTCAGTGACGATAAGCAACGGCTGCTCGTATGCCGCCGCCAGTGCCGCGATAACGAAAGGACGAGCCGGTTCTGTGATGGCGTCAAGAACCGGCAGCCCTTCGGCAGCGCGCAGCCGTCTAAGTAGTCGTTTGAAATCGCTTCTTTGGGTCAGTAGTGATAATAAGCCTTGGAGTGTCAATCTTGCCTCACAACACCAGCTAAGGTTTTCTTCTGCCAGGCCGTTGATGCTATTGTCGCGCTCTATCAGATTTATTTGTTCGTTCGTTCGCTCGCTCGCTCGCTGAATACTTAGCTCAGCAGGTGCGCTGCACAGAGGTGGCCCGCTCCTCCGGCCCTGACTGGTGAGGTGAGGGGAGCAGGCCCGTGTGGCGATCCTCAGTCTAGCACAGCGGTCTTGTCCTGTCGAGAGAGCCAGTCTTCCCACCGGGGACGGCTGATCTGGCAGAGGAAGATGGTGACTCCACTCTCCCCCAGGTTCCGGCCTGATCCGCCCGATCGCTGACAGTCGGACCTCTTCCCTCCCCGATAACCACGGTGGACCCAGCGGCCTCGGCCCGACGCTGGCTCTGCTCTGAGGGCTGATCTCAATCATGCCTTTCTTATAGTTTATCACAGGCGGCCTGGACTTGCCAGAGAAGGGAGCGCGTGCCCGGCTGGTTCTCTCTCGCTCGGCTGATCAGACAGGAGCAGAAGCGCTGCTCATTAAGCCCTGGGCGCCTCTAGTTGGCGGCTGCGCACGCGGGCATAGGCCCGCCCGATAGCGGAGCGCAGCCGCTGGGCCGAAGCTCGTAGCGCCTCATCGCTATCGCGGCCAAAGCCACCGGAGCGAGGAGTCCCTCCGATTTCCAGGATAGCAGGGCCGGCAAAGCCGCGTGCGAGCAGCTCTTCGCAGTAGCCCTCAATATCCAGGGTTCCCAGGCCCAGGGGCAGGTGATAATTCAATTGCGGCAGTGGCGTATCTGAAACGTGGATCAAGATCATCCGTGGAGCCAGCGCCAGGTAGGCGGGCAGAGCTTCAGGAAGGGTATGATTGACGTCCCAGACAAAGCCCAGCGTGGGCACTTGTTCCAGCAACCAGGCGCAGCGGTCAGGTTGAGCAAAGAGGCCAGCCTCGGGCTCATTCTGCTCGATCCCCAGCAAGAAAGCTGGAGTCTGGGAGGCTGCAAAGGTCTGAGCCTCCTGCAGGGCGGAGACAAGGCGCTCTTCCAATGTCCGCAGGGCGTCAGGGCTGCGGAGAGAGGTCGTGAGATGAAAATGCACGCGACTACAGGGTAAACGACGGATCGCTGTCAGGTTGGCGCGTAGCACTGTGGCCAGGGTCGCCCCGTTTGCCGTGGTTCCCGCAGCAGTGAGAGGAAGCGCGATCTCCAGAGCGCAAGACAGGCCAGCCTCCTGCAGAGCCGCTGAGACTGTCTCAAAGGAATCTCCCAGCGTCTGCTCACTGAGTCCTGTCTCTGAGCCACGGAGCTGCAGCCACTGGAAGCCACAGGAGCGAGCAAAGGCAATCTCCTCGCGCAGTGGGCGCCAGTGGGAACGAAAAAGGCGGGCCACCATACCGATCTGGATTGGGGGGCGGCGGGCTTGTTGGCGCTGGCGTTGTGCTTCTGCGCGGCGTCGAGCCTCTGGATCGCTGTTCACCACACTCATGGCCGCCTCCAGGCCGCGTGTGAGCACCAGCTCGATGGCCGCCACCGCCTCGTCTTCAGCCTGCTCAAGCTGACTGCGCTCAGCAGCGGGAGGGGCCCCCAGCACGTAATCGATCACGCTCATACGTGAGTTGCTCGGGCGCCCGACGCCAACGCGCAGGCGCGGGAACTGGTCGCTGTGCAGGTGATGAACGATGCTCTCCAGCCCATTGTGACCGCCGGTGCTCCCGCGGGCACGCAGGCGCAAACGTCCGACGGGAAGGTCGAGGTCATCGCAGACAACCAGGATATCCTGGGGAGCAAGCCGGTACCAGCGAGCGAGAGCGCCCACGGCTTCGCCGCTGAGATTCATATAGGTCAGGGGCTTCACCAGGACGACCTTTTCACCCCCGAGCATACCACTGGCCAACAAGGCCCGGCTGCGCTCTTCGCTCCAGCGCCAGCCGAGCTTCTGAGCCAGTTTCTCAACGACGCGGAAGCCGACGTTGTGGCGCGTCGGCGCATATTGAGGGCCAGGGTTGCCCAATCCTACAATCAACTTCATCTATTGCTAGTTCAGACACCTGTCATCTATTTTTTGGAGGAAAAGACGAAAAGAGAGCCGGACTATGGTCAGGTTAGCGACCGTAGGCCAGGCGCACGGCCAGGTACTGGGGCAGGCCAGCCTTAATGATTTTCTCCTGTGTCTTCTTAATATCGTAGGGCACGCGGTAGAACTCGAAGCCGGCTTCTGTATCGTAGATCATAAAAGCAGCACGTGGATCGCCATCGCGTGGCTGCCCCACTCCGCCGGGATTGATGATCGCCCGATAGCCAGCGGGCGGGTTCCAATGCCCTTCTGGTGGGGTAAGCATCTCATTCGTGACCTTGATCATGCTCTGACTGAGGCCGAGCAAAGCCAGCAACTCCTCAATCTCGCTGTTGAGGCGGTCCTCAGCGTTCAGAATCTCCTCCTCGGAAGTTCGCGATTCGATCGCCTCAAGCGCTGCCACAATATCGGCATACTCGCCCTCCTGCGGGTCCGACTCGGTTCCAGGCGTCTTTTCGTCTGTGGGAGCATGATCAGCATCGGTTGCCTCTCTGGTTGTCGCTGGAGCCGCCGTCTTTGTAGCAGTTCCCTGGACTTCCTCGACAGTTCCTTCCTCTGTCAGCTCTCGCCTCTCATCCTCGCCCAGACCGGTGGAAGGGGACGGCTCTGAGCCTGAAGCACGGGCGCGGCTCTCATCAGCCTCGGCGCCGGTCTCAGCAGAAGCCGTTTCCTGCGCGCGCTCCTCGGAAGCCTCGGCGCTGCCGGCCTGGTTAGCAGCCAGCGGCTGCTGGAAGATCACTGGAATATGGGTATGGCCCACAAAGCAAAAGCGGCTGCTAAAATGCTGGAAGCTACGCTCGGCAAGCACCTCGGAGGTAAGGTACTCCCAGAGGGGGCCGTAAGGGCTCCCATGCACGAGCGTAACATCGCCGATATCGAGGCGCTCCGGCAGGTTAGCCAGAAACTCGCGGTGCTCTTCTGTCAACTGCTGAGCGGTCCACTCGGCGGAGATGCGCGCGGCGGCGCTAAAGTCGTCAAGATCGATCTTGTTCACCGCCGCCCAGTCGTGGTTGCCCGCGATGATCACATCAGTACGCTCGCGCAGCAAAGAGATACAGGCGTTGGGGTCGGGGCCATAGCCAACCAGGTCCCCCAAGAACCAGATCTGATCGATGGGTTTCTCTTTAGAGATTTCATCGATCTTGGCCAGCACTGCTTCCAGTGCTTCCAGGTTCGCGTGTATATCGCTGAAAACGGCGTAACGCATTGCTGTCCTTTGTGCCAAAGGTTAGTGCGAGCATGGTCAGGTCGTAAAGCTTATTCTATCATGTTTGCGTCCACCTGACCAGTACGTCTTGCCAGCAAGATAGGCCAGAATCTCGCCGCGCACAGCGGACCTAGCAAAGCGGCAAGACGAGAGAGCACGTGATCTGCCAGGAGTGGCTCCCCCTCGCCTCCTGCCTGGGTTCTGCGGCTAGATTGAGGGCGGAGACGAAGGACCTGGAGGCGCGACGGGCAGTGAGAAACCCCAGTCGAGCAGGCGGCGAGCATCCTGAAAGCGGGCCTGGGAGGTGGGAGTATCCAGCACAACGCCGATCAGGTGATGGCCGTTGTGGGTCGCCGAAAAGACCAGGCAGTAGCCGGCCTCGCCGGTAAAGCCCGTCTTGATGCCTGTAGCACCTGGGTAGGTGCCTAGCAGCTCGTTCGTCGAGGTCCAGACGTGGGCCTGATGCGTAGCGGTTGCCGGCACCGAATAGTGGCGGGTGCCCACAATCTGGGCGAAGAGCGGAATACTCATCGCATAGCGGGCCAGGCGCACCAGGTCGAAAGCCGTAGTGTAGTGGTCTGGCGCCGGTAGGCCATCCGGGTTTGCATAATGCGTCTGGAACAGGTGCAGCCGCAGGGCATAGAGGTTCATGAGGGAGACAAACTTCTCCGTCGAGCCGGACAGGCCATCGGCAATCACGATGGCTGCGTCATCGCCCGAGGGCAGCAGCAGGGCATAGAGCAGATCACGCAGCTTAAACTTTTCTCCTACCTGTAAGCTAGCGTTGCTTCCATCATTATCGCGGGCCTCTTTTACCGCGTCGGCGCCGACAGTAATCTCCTGATCGAGGTCGCCGATTTGCAGAGCGATGACCGCCGTCATAATCTTAGTCGTACTGGCCATCGGACGCGGCGCCTCGCCATTGATATCGGCCAGAATACGATTGCTATCGGTGTCGAGCAGCATCGCCTCAGCGGCTGTCAGAGAGGGAGGCGAGCCGCGAGGAGTCAGCACGGGGGCCAGGGTTGGCCGTGGGGTTGGCGAGAGCGAAGACGCCCCCACCGTGGGGGTCGTCGTTGTACTGGGACCGCCCGCCAGCCCGGTCCCCCAGGGAGTAAACACCAGCAAGGAAGCCCCAATAGCGATACAGGCGGCCAGGGCCAGGAGTAGTGCCGCCAGCATGCGACTGGCCAGTGGCGA
The DNA here is from genome assembly GCF_001748285.1 of Thermogemmatispora onikobensis. Classification (NCBI taxonomy): domain Bacteria; kingdom Bacillati; phylum Chloroflexota; class Ktedonobacteria; order Thermogemmatisporales; family Thermogemmatisporaceae; genus Thermogemmatispora; species Thermogemmatispora onikobensis. Next base: position 64,108 of record NZ_BDGT01000015.1, read on the forward strand.
CAGGCTTGGGAAAGCAAAACGGGGACGATGCTGCTGTTGTGGCAAGGCCAGGCTCTCCTTCTTCCTCTGGTCCATCCGCAGTGGGTAGAGGGCAGCCAGCTAGGAGACAGACGGTCAATTGCCTGGCTTGCTCGGGCGAAGCCAGGCGTCTGGTCTGGACTGCTCTCCCCTTCTCTCCTACAGGGACGGGCGCCGGGTGTGGTAGTCCGTCACACGCTGGAAAGCATCGGCCACGCGCAGAATCGTCGCCTCGGCAAAGGCATTGCCAAGGATCTGCAGACCCACGGGCAGGCCCTCGCTGAAGCCGCTGGGGATCGAGATGCCACAGACCCCGGCGAGATTAGCCGGGATAGTAAAGACATCATTCAGGTACATCTGATAAGGATCTGACAGCTTCTCACCCAGCTTAAAAGCCACCGTTGGCGAGGCGGGACTGACCAGCACATCGCACTGCTCGAAAGCGTGCTCGAAGTCCTGAGCGATGAGCGCCCGCACCTTCTGGGCCTGTTTGTAGTAGGCATCGTAGTAGCCAGCGGAGAGCACGTACGTTCCCAGCATGATGCGGCGTTTGACCTCCGGCCCAAAGCCATATTGGCGTGTCTTATCAAGAGCCTCCCACATATCGCTGGTGTCGCGATAGGAGTAGCCATATTTCACGCCATCGTAGCGGGCCAGATTGGCGCTCGCCTCGGCGGGGGCGATGATGTAGTAAGCGGCGACCCCATAGCGAGTATGAGGCAGCGAGACCTCGCGGATCTCTGCCCCCAGCTCGCGCAAGCGCTGGATTGCCTCCTGACCAACGCGCGCCACCCCGGGTTCCATACCAGGGGCTTCCCAGTACTCGACGGGCACGCCGATGCGCAGGCCGCGGATTTCGCCCGTTAGCTCTGCCGTATAGTCTGGCACAGGGGTGGGGGAGCAGGTCGAGTCGCGCGGATCGGGGCCGGCAATTGCCTGCAGAAGCAGAGCGGCATCGCGGGCTGTGCGTGCGAAGGGGCCGATCTGGTCCAAGGAGGAAGCGAAAGCTACCAGGCCGAAGCGCGAGACGCGCCCATAGGTTGGCTTCAGTCCGACCACGTTGCAGAGCGCTGCCGGCTGGCGAATCGAGCCACCGGTGTCGCTGCCCAGGGCTCCCGGAGCCATACCTGCTGCCACCGCTGCCGCCGAGCCGCCGCTGCTGCCGCCGGGCGCGCGGTCCAGGTCCCAGGGGTTATGCGTAGGGAAGAATGCCGAGTGCTCGGTCGACGACCCCATCGCGAACTCGTCCATATTGGTTTTCCCAAGCATCACCGCCCCGGCAGCCTGGAGGCGCTCCATGACTGTGGCATTAAAAGGAGGGCGGAAATGCTCCAGCATGCGCGAGCTACAGGTTGTAGGGATATCCTTGGTGCAAATCACATCCTTAATGGCCAGCGGGATACCTGTGAGGGGAGTCACCTGCTCGCCGCGCTGCAGGCGCTGGTCGGCCTCCCGGGCCTGTTGGAGAGCCAGATCTGCTGTCACCAGAGTAAAAGCACGGATGCGCTCATCGAGGGCGTCGATTCGCTCCAAAAAAGCGCGTGTCAGTTCGACGGAAGAAATCTGACGCTGGCGCAGCAGCGTCGCCGCCTCACTCAACGTTAGCTCATGCAAAGCGCTCATCGGCTAGGACTCCTCCAACACAGCGTTCACCTTCAGACATTGCTCCTCCTGGTCGGGGGCATTGGCCAGGAGCATCTCCGGGGGATAGGAGGGACCTGGCTCATCCTCGCGCATCACATTGGTGAGGCGTGAGGCGTGGGCCAGGGGAGAGACCCCACTCACGTCAGCCTCGCGCAGAATGGCCATATGCTCCAGAATGCTGGAGAGCTGTTGGCGAAAAAGCTCAACCTCCTCATCGCTCAGGCCGAGCCGTGCCAGCTGGGCAATGTGGAGTACTGTTTCTCGATCGATCAAAACCCCGAGCCTCCTTCAGTCTGACTAACCTGATAATCGGTTTCGCCTTCTCTTCTTCTTTTTTTATACAGTGGAAGCTCCAACGAGCCAGGATAGAGACGCTTGACAAGTGAGAATCTGCAGCAAGCGCCAAAAAAGCGCTCACAGGAAGACAGTGCAGGTGATACTGCGCTGCCCAACGGAACAGCAGAGCAGCAAGCTAGTAAGCTACCAGCGGATATGGAAGCCGCTGAATGGCTCACTGGGCTGGCGCCAGTCGATGCGGACCTCATGGACCTCGGCGGCGGAGGGACCACGATGTAGCAGAGTCAGCAACCGTTCCAGTGCGAAGCGTGGCCCTTGCGCCAGCACCTCTACGCTGCCATCGGCCAGGTTGCGCACATAGCCGCGCAGACCCAGGGCTGTAGCGTGATGCATGACAAACTGGCGGAAGCCAACCCCCTGGACATATCCCAGGACGCGGGCATAGAGTTCTTGCCTCTCGTTGTCCTGTTGCATGGCTCTCATGATACCATACTCACCCCTCTGAGGATAGTCCTTTCTTTGAGAACGGGACGGATAGCTCAGTGCGGACTGAACGGTAGCAGTGGACCAAAACGAAGAGGCCAACCTCTGGGCGCCTCAACCCGTCGGCCTGCCCCGTCCGTCTTGCCTGCTTCCCAACCGCAGAAGAGGAACCAGATCCTTCCTTCAGCCAAAATTCAGCAATCTTTGCTAGACTGGCAGCAGATTGCAAACGTTGCTCTTCTGGCAACGTTATTATAGAAGAAAAACGGAGGCAGACGCTGCAGCGGTCACCAGTGTACAGCCCACGGGAGAAAGATAGACGAGGCTGGCGCTCGGGCCAAACTGGTATCATCCAGGCGGGCAGTGTGATACACTAAAGCAGGTTGAGCTGTTCCTGGATTCGGGCCTCCGCGACCTGATCGGAGAGTAAAGCATGCAGTCAGTACAGGATCTCGCCGCTGCTGTTCAGCGAGTGATTCGCAACGTTGAGAACGTCATTGTTGGCAAGGCCGAAGCTGTCACCTTTACCCTGATCGCCGTCATCTGTCGGGGTCATGTCTTAATTGAGGATGTGCCAGGCGTAGGGAAAACGGTCCTGACCAAGTCCATTGCGCGCTCGATTGGCTGTAGCTTCAAGCGCATTCAATTCACCCCTGATCTCCTGCCCAGCGATATCACCGGTGTCTCGATCTACAACCAGAAGACGGGCAATTTCGAGTTTCGCCCCGGTCCGATTATGGCGCAGATTGTGCTGGCCGACGAGGTGAACCGCGCCACACCCAAGACGCAGTCGGCCCTGCTGGAGGCGATGGAGGAGTCGCAGGTCACCGTCGATGGCCGGAGCTATCCCTTGCCCGAGCCATTCATGGTCATGGCTACCCAGAATCCCATCGAATACGAAGGAACGTTTCCCCTGCCCGAGGCCCAGCTTGATCGCTTCATGATGAATATCAGCCTGGGCTACCCTTCCCCTGCCGACGAGATCAATATTCTCAATAGCCAGCAGCACCATCATCCGCTTGAGGATCTCCAGCAGATCATGACGGCTGAGGAGCTATTAGAGATACAGAAGCAGATTCGTACTGTTCACGTTGACCAGTCCATTCGCGAGTACATTGTGGCGATCACCAACGCCACGCGCAATCATGGCAACATCTATCTGGGAGCCAGCCCGCGCGGCTCGCTGGCCCTCTTTCGCGCCGCACAAGCGCTGGCGGCTATTCGCGGGCGCAACTATGTGATTCCAGACGATGTCAAGCTCATGGTCAAGCCGACGCTGGCGCATCGAATCATTGTCACCCCAGCGGCCCGTGTGCGCTCGGTCACCTCCTCGGCCATTCTGGACGAGATTCTGCAAACGGTGCCGGTCCCGGGCGCCTGGGTCGGAGGAGGAAAGGCGCGCTGAGCCATGCGGAGCTGGCAGACCGTCTTTCTGATACTCTTGATTGTGGTAACGGGCTTTCTGGCCATCAGTAGTGGCTGGAAGGCGCTCTATGTGGTCACCTACGTGTTGCTGGCCGTCTTTCTGCTCTCGCTGCTGTGGGCCTATTCCAGTCTGCGCGGCCTCGTCTTTCATCGCGCGGCCCCCTTTGGGCGTGTCCAGGTAGGTGACACCTTCGACGAGCGCCTGATGTTGGATAATGTGAGCATTTTCCCCAAACTCTGGGTGCAAATTGTCGATGGCTCGACACTGCCTGGGCACCGTGCTGGCTATGTTGCCAGCATGGGCGGACGCAAGCGCGCTCTCTGGCGAGCTCGCACGGTCTGTCGACGTCGAGGCCGCTACCAGCTTGGCCCTGTGATTGCCAGCAGTGGTGACCCCTTTGGCCTCTTCCGTCGTCACCGCTTGCTCTCGCCAGCGTATGAAATTCTCGTTCTGCCGCGTGTTATTCCACTGGCAGGCTTTGCCTTTTTTACTGGTGGTCTGCCTGGGAAGGGGCGCAGTACTCGACGCGCGCTGCACACGACGACGAACGCCACCACCATCCGAGAATACGTGAGCGGCGACTCGCTCAACCGCATTCACTGGCCCTCAACGGCGCATTATAATAAGCTAATGGTCAAAGAGTTTGACCTTGATCCTGCGATGGATGCCTGGATCTTCCTCGATCTCCATCAGGCGGTGCAGGCAGGCGAGGGAGAAGAGTCGACAGAAGAATATGGTATTACGATCGCGGCTTCCCTCGCCGTCTATCTGCTGCGTCAGGATCTGTCGCTGGGCCTGATTGTCAACGGCGAACGCCGGGAGTTCCTGGCGCTAGATCGCGGCGAGCGCCAGATCGAACGTGTGCTGGAGCTGCTGGCGGTGGTCAGGGCCGGACCAGGGCCGGACCTGAAGGAGGCCCTGGCGCTGGATGCTCTGCATTTTGGTCGCAATACGGCGGCCATTGTGATTACCCCTTCCACCTCGCGCGACTGGCACGAAGGGCTAAGGCACTTGCGCCGCCGCGGGGTCCAGCTGGCGGTAATCGGACTGGAGGCCGCTTCTTTTGATGGACGACCCGTCGATGAGGATACGTGGGCCTTGCTGGAAGGCGAGGGCGTTCCCGTGCTGCGCATCAGACGGGGCGACTCGCTAGCGGAGGCGCTCGAACGCGGCCCGAGCGTGCGCTCTCTCCAATGGAGGTCTTGATATGGGCCAGGCCACAGCTGATCGTCTCTCTCGGCTACTCTCGCAGTCTGAACCTCGCCCACAGGGGGCAAAGTCACCGGCCCCAAACCCGGATAAGCCAGGGCTGAGTTGGGCTTCGCTGAAGGACTTGTTCCGTCTCGAAGAAGGCTACTTCTCGCTCGTGCTGGTGACCATCGTCGTCTACAGCACGATCTGGTCGGTACAGGTGGCTGGCTGGGTCGCCCATCTGGAGGTGCTGACCCTGACGACCGCCCTTGGTCTGCTGCTTGGCCTCTTGGCGGTGCGCCAGCGCTGGCTCCCTCCCTGGCTCGTTCAGCCTCTGGCCCTGGTGCTCGGCCTGCTCATCGCTTACTGGCAGACCGCGACTGCCGACTTCAATGGCAGCTTCCCCCTCCTCTTCACAGCCCTGCGAGCCTGGGTGGCGGTCGCCCTGGCTGGCGGTACCAGCAGCGACGATTCGATCTTCCTCTTCTTGATCACGGCCCTTAGCTTCTGGCTGGCCTATGCCAGCGTATGGCTGGTCTATCGCACGCGCGTGCCGCTGCTGATGATCTTGCTCAACGGCTCCGTGCTCCTCATTAATCTCAGCAATGTGCCCGTTGGCTACCTCATCTTTCTCTTTGTCTTTTTATGTGCCTCCTTGCTGCTCCTGCTACGCTTTTCGCTCTTCGAGTCGATGCGCCGGTGGAGGCGGTTGGGGTTGCGCTGTGCTGACGACCTGGGCTGGGACTTCATGCAGGCCGGTCTGCTGGTCTCGCTAGCGGTGGTCATTCTCTCCTGGATTCTGCCGGGCAGCTATGTCAATGCCGATGCTGCTCAGATCTGGGATCTTGACAGCAATCCCTGGGTGCAAGTCGAGAATGCCTGGAGCCGTCTCATCGCTGTCAATGGGGGAGTGGTCCCATCGAATCGCGGCAACTTTACCAATTCGCTGGTGCTTGGTGGCAATCCGCATCTGAACAGCGACATTGTTTTTCGCATCACGAGCAGCGAGGGAGGGCAATACATTGCCTCGCTGGCCTATGACATCTATGATGGGCGTGGCTGGTCGACCAGCCCCACGTACAGTATCTCACTGCCGAAGGGCCAGCAGATTCCGCCCGAAGGCGCACCGGTCCATGCCGTGACGTTGCAGATCACGGTTGTCGATCCCCCGGGCGAGCAGCAGCCCTATCTCTTCACGCCCTGGCAGGCAGGCCAGCTGGATCAACCCGCGGTCGTGCTGGTGAGCAAAAACACCACCAGCATTGTGGCCGTGCTGCGCAAAGGGCCCAAGCTTGCGGCAGGTGATCATTATACAGTCCAGTCGTATGCCTCCTCAGCGGATGTCAAGACGCTGGAGTCGGTACCTTTCCCCGCCACGGCGCCCAAGCTGCCGCCCAACTACGAGGGACCTTTGCCCACCGATTACTATGATCCTGTCCTCTTGCAGACCTATCTGCAGCTCCCGGGCCATCTTGATCCCAATATTCGCATCCTGGCGGAGCAAATTACTGCCAGGGCCCACACGATGTACGACAAGGCCGTGGCCTTAGAAAACTACTTCCGCGGCTATACCTACTCGGTCGATGTTCAGCTGCCCGCTGGCGATGAGCCGGTCTCCTGGCTACTCTTCCGCAGCGGGCATCGGGCATTTTGTAACTACTTTGCGACGGCGATGGCGGTAATGGCGCGCGAACTTGGGATGCCAGCGCGGGTAGTGACTGGCTATGCGCCGGGGACGTACGACCCCGCTACCCATCAATGGATTGTCCGCGGTACTCAGGCCCACGCCTGGACTCAGGTCTACTTTGCCGGCTATGGCTGGATCAATTTCGAGCCTTCGCCGGGCTTTCCAGCTTTCACGCGCCCGTTGCCCAATCAATATACTTCATCAGATAGTAGCTCGACGATCACGCCAGGTCAGGGAACTTCTCCTGGCATCACGACACCCCGCCGTCTCCCACTGCCGAACGATGAAGTTGGGGCAACGGGGAGCAGCACCCAGGAGGGTGGCTTGAGCTGGCAGCAGTCATTAAGCTACTTCGCCCTGAGCATCATCTTTGCTCTGGCCTGCCTGCTCATGCTCTTCGCCATCTGGTGGCGGAGGCTCTTCCGTCACTTGCGCTTGACAGCTCAGATCTACGGGCGCCTCTGTCTGCTGGCAAGCTGGGCCGGCCTCAGTCTGCGTCGCGCCGAGACGCCCCATGAATACATTCAGCGCCTCAGTCACGTAGCTCCCGAGCAGGCGCCGCTCTTGCAGCGTCTGGGAGACCTCTACGTGCGCGATCTGTGGGCCCCCCCGGGCAGCCCTGAGCACCCCGCCAGCTCGGGCGAAATGCGCGAAGCACCAGCCCTCTGGCGTCAGATTGAGCCGCGCCTCTTCCTTTACCTCCTGCGCCACCCCTATGTCCTGGCCAGAGCGCCAGTGCATCTTGTCCGCTGGCTTTGGGTGCACCTGTGCCATCTCTGGCGCAAGAACCGCTCGCTCGATTGGTCAGCGCCCACTGCTCTGAAAGATCTCTGACTGGTGAAGTGGGAAAGAGAGGGGAAGGTCAGGGCCAGGGGCCAGGGAGCCCTTGACCTGCTCTTCCTCTTTCGTTAAACTGTACTATGCCACCTTGGAGTTTTGCTATGCCAGGGTGGCCTGTGCCCTTTTAAGCTGATCCTTATGGAGTGATGCGATGATTGATCGTGTTGTGCTGGAACAGGATCGGGAGATGCTGGCCAGCATCCGGGAGCACCCTCTGGAGATCCCCGATGCTTATCCGGTGAAGCTGCAGGTGCTCGACCTGGCTCGCCACGTGGTGGTCGCCCCGGATGGAAAACGCTACGTGCTGGCGACCTTCGACGATCGCCGCCTGGGCCGCGGCTTTGTCACCGCTGTCTATCCTCAGCAGAACGGTTATCTCACCCTCTATCGGTTGGTAGTCTACGAGCATAGTAGCAATACCCCGCAAGAGGCGCTTGAGTGCCATAAACAGCTGGCAAAGATTATTCAGCAAGGGCAACTGATGGAGTTTGTGAAACGGGCCAGGGGAGAGGCCAAAGTCGAGGCGAAGGCCGGGCTGGGGAGTCGTTAGGCCCGACCTTCGCTCCTCTTTCTTACCCTGGCCTTCCCTCTCTATTGGTCTATTGGCCAGCGTTGATCTTCCCTTGACAAAGCAATTTTTTTACCGTATACTCGTTCTAGACTTTTCTAAAAAGTAATCATTTACTTCAAATCCTGTGGCCCCGTGCCGCTGGTTCGGGGCCTTTGGTGTCCCCTTCTGGGGCGAATAATCATTCGCTGCGCTTAGCGCAAGCCCAAGGACAGGGAGGTGAGCTAATGGTGAGCAGTCATGTGCTTCTGGTCTCTTTGCCTCTGCAGCAGAAGAGGAGCCGGGGGACTGTTTTGCCTTTTGCTACCTCTGCCTTTTCCGAGGGCTTCGTTGGCCTTTCTCTCTTGCTACTCACTACTCCGTTGCTGGTTGACTCAGGGGTTAGTGGGCCCATTGGGGGGGTGTCGCCGCCTGTTCTGCGCCTGGCGCCTGATAGATGACAAAAGCGCCAGGCGTGTAAGAGCGACCCTCAACCGTGGGCACTGAGACAGCAACCTTCAGTCCCACGGTTTTTTATCGCCTTTTTCCTGGTCAGGCGATGACATCCATCCCGATCCCTGGGTTGCTGAAGCCTTGGAGTGCTGAGACTGAGAAGCCTCGGAAAAACTGGGCCGAGTTCGCTTCCGTCGCCCAAGAGACTCCACTATTTATCTGCTCGCCATGTCTGTCCGCTTATCTGACCCGGAGCTGGCTAACGAACTGGCTGGCTGACCAGCTCGGCTTGAAGGCTGGTATGGCCTTGTCCGTCATACGACTCGTTTTCCAAGGCGGGTGGAGCTGTTCTTTAGGGCAGATGGAGGACTGGTCGAGTGATCGTGGTAGTAGACCCTGGCTGGCAGTATCTTTCCGATCGACCGTTCTGGTTTCTCTCCACGCTAGAGGGCAGCGTGGACCGGACGGGGACAGCCAAGACGATACACACAAGCAAAGGAGGTTTTACTGCATGGCAATGCAGCACCTGCTCCCAACATTATCTACTACACCGACGTTGGCTGATCACCAAGAAGAGCAAAATGCTGTTCTTGTCGAGGAGGTCACGAAGGTCTTTACAAAGTCTCGTCCGTGGCTGCCCTGGCAGAAAGGTAAAGATGCGCGTACGGTGCGAGCGGTGGATCGGGTGAGCTTGCAGGTCAAGCGTCGCGAGATTATCGGTATTCTCGGCTCAAATGGCTCGGGCAAATCAACGCTGATCCGCATTCTATCCACACTGCTCATTCCTGATAGCGGGCGGGTCACGATCTTTGGCTACGACGTCGTGCGGGATGAGGCCATTGTGCGCCGCCTGATCAACCGCGTGAGCGTGGAGGCTTCCTTCTTCAAGAAGCTTTCGCCTATGGAGAACCTGATCTATGCGGCCCGTCTCTACAACCTGCCAGGGCGTCTGGCGCGTGAGCGGATTGTCTCCATCCTGGAACGCCTGGGGATCAGCGCCGCGCGCATTAAGCAGCCGCTGGAAGATATGTCGCGTGGCATGCAGCAGAAAGTCGCTATCGCCCGCGCTTTTCTGACGGCCCCCATACTGCTGCTCTTAGATGAGCCGACGACTGGCCTCGACCCTCGTTCAAAGCTGGATGTGCAGACCTTTGTCCGCGAGCTTCGCGAGGTGCATGATGCCACGATCTTGCTAACAACCCATGATCTGGAGGAGGCTGAGGCTCTCTGCGATCGGGTGGCGATTCTCGATCAGGGCCGTATTGTGGCACTTGGTTCGGTCGACGAGCTGAAGCTGGAAGTGATGCACCAGGTGGGGTTGTCTACCCCTGCGAGCATGCATCAGGTGTTCATGCACTATACAGCCAGTCACCGCATCACGGAAGAGGATATTCGTCGCTATGGCAGCTGGGAAAAAGCTTTTGAGGCATTTGAAGCTATGCGCGAAGAGGAGGAATAGAAAGGGCTTCTATGATGCTTACTCCTTTAATTCATCGAGGACGTGCAACCTACGCTTTCTTTGAGCGCAACTGGAACCTGTCGAAACGCTACTGGGCCTGGGAAATCGTCTGGTTGCTCTACAACATCGTCAACGCTCTCAGCGTGACCTTTATCGGGGCCGCTGCGGAGCAGATTACCGGGGCCAAGGTCAAGTTTGACACCAACTCGCTGCTACTGGTGCTCGTGATCGGTACCTCGGTCTGGTCCTATCTCAGTGTAACCTTCGACGGTGTGACCGACATTATCAATATGGAACGCTGGGAAGGAACCATCGAATATACCTTCATGGCCCCTATCTCACGCTTTACCCATATGGTCGGGAGCTGCCTTTATGCTGTAGCTCATGGACTGCTCTTTACGCTGATACAGCTGCTGGTCATTGCAGCTTTCTTCCATATCGATCTAAGTCATGCGAATTACCTGACGGCGCTCTTCTTACTGTTGCTGGGCAGCATCTCGTTTATTGGCTTTGGCATTGGCGCTGCGATTCTGCCGCTGCTCTACACAGAGAAGGGCATGCAGATGTCATTTATTGTCAAAGCCGTATTGCTGCTCGTATCGGGGGTCTACTACCCTATCTCGGTGTTGCCGGGCTGGATGCAGCCGCTGGCGCGTATTTCGCCCGCTACCTATGTGCTGGAGGGCCTACGTGAAGCGATGATGCATGGCCAGCCTCTCTGGTCGCCTGAAATCTGGAGTTGTACCTGGCCCTTGATCCTGACGGGCCTGATTAGTATACCAGCGAGTGTCTACGCTTTTAGCTTGGCGGAACGCTATGCCAAGCGAACGGGGAAGCTGAAAAGGAATGGCTAAGGCCCAGGCCCCAGGTTCTGGCTGTTCTTGTCAGAGCCAGTGGCCCGGCTGACTTGCCTGTCTGCAGAGAGTCGGGCAGACTGGGGCTGGGCCGTGAGTCCCGTGGTTTCCCCTTCCAGAGGAGGATAACGGATGGCTGTTTACTTGCGCGATCTTTCTGCGCGCGCTCCGACAGCCGCGGATCTGCCGGCTGTCAAAGAACTGTTTGCCATCTGTGCACGGGTTGAAGGGGAGCTGGAGGGTCACGAGGAAGATGGAGATCTCAGTGCAGGCTGGCAGCGGACAGATTTCCAGCTGAGCAGCGACGCATGGTTGATTCTGACACGCCAGGGGTTGGTGGTGGGCTATGGCGCAGTTTGGCCCGTCAACGGCGACGAGGCTGAGACGGCCCACAAGGGCATGGGGGCTTTCTGTGTGCGCGTTCACCCAGCCTATCGGGGAAGAGGCATCGGTACACTTTTACTGCGACTGGTCGAGCAACGGGCCCGCTCCGCCCTGGAGAACGTCGACGACAGGGCACGTGGCGGCGCCTTTCTCACGACGACGGTGGCCTATGGCAACCGATCTGCACGAGCCTTGTTGGAGCGTGAGGGCTATCAGCTGGAGAGGAGCTTTTGGCACATCGTCATTGAGAGTCAGGCGCAGGCGGCCTGGTCTGAGCGCGTGAGCTTGACGCTGAAGCTGGAGCTGGAAGAGGAGGGCGATGCTGCTTCCGCTTCCAAAAGCCCGGCCCGGCTCTTGGCGCCTGCTGGGAGAACGATGGTCCGCCACTACTGCTGCTATGAAAAGCCGCTGGTGCCTGGAGCGCTCTGTCTTGAGAAGAGAGAGGCGGGCGAAGCCTAGCGCTGCCTCTGATTAACAGCGAGGGCCAGCCTCGTTCCCTCCACTCGTCAGGGACGACACCGCACGCCGGAAGTGGGGGCTGAGACTGGCCTGCCTGATTTTTGGGGAAGCAGAGGGGGGGACAGCGTTACTTTCTTTCCGCCTCTCCCGTCCTGATGATAGAGAGCTGTTCGGGGGAACAATTTCATCAGCGAGAGAGAGGATTGTCATTGATGCCACTGCTGGCTCTTTCTCTGAGCAGTGCTTCTGATCATCAAGGATTGCGTCTATTGTTGCTGGTGCTCCTCATCATCGCAGTCATCCTGCTGATCATTGGCGGGGTCATTGCCGTTTGGACCTTACGCAGCTATCGCAAGGCTACAGCGGAGGGCCGCTATGGCCTCTCAGGCGAAGGTGAGGGTCAGATGGCGCGCTTTTAGGGGGAGAGGAAACTGGACAGGGTAGGCTGGCTGCGAGCACTACCCTAACTAAACTAACGATGCGGTGGCTTCACTCATTAAGGAAGAGGAGGCAAAGCAGGCAGGCGGCGAGGAAACTGACCACGTGTGACGACAGGGAGAGATAGGCAGGTAAATTGGCTGGAAATTAAGGGAGCGATATGGTGCGGCGATCGGCCATCCCACTTATTTTGGGAACCTTTCTCTTGCGCGTCAATACAGGTGCTGGGGGCATCGTCCTGGGGTTGTTCCTGGCTCGCCTGGCTATTCATGCAGGCCATCGCATTACGGCGATTCAGGTAGGTCTGCTGGCTGTCGTCTATTATGCTACCGAGCTAACGCTTGCGCCGCTCATGGGAGCCTTGAGCGACCGCTGGGGACGACGTCTTTTCATGATGCTGGGCCCGCTGCTGGGCGTCTTGGTGATGCTACTGGTACCGCTGACGCCGGCGGCCTCGCCGTTGCCTTTCTTGCTGACCTTGCAGGTACTTTCGGGCCTGGCGACGGCCATGATCACGCCGGCAGTTCTGGGCTACTTGGCCGATTTGACCAGGCGCAATGAGCAGGGACGCATGCGTGTCATGGGCTTCTATGAGCTGGCAACCAGTGGAGGGATCGCCGCGGGTGTCGTTGTCGGCGGCTTTGCCTGGGATCGCTTTGGTCCCTGGGCTTTTGCTCTCTTAGCCCTCTTCTATGCCCTGGTGACGCTCTGCATGTTCCTGGCTCCTCGTGTGATCCAGGTCACTGAGCACACTGGCCCGGCGTTGCTGATGAGGCGCTATCTGGCGATCTTACACAAGCCACGTCTCTTTATCTTTATTCCGGCCTGGATCTGCATTAGTGCTCTGCTGGGTATCTGGGTCAGCTCACAGCTGCCTTTCTTACTCTCCCGTCCTGGACGCATGGGCGATCAGCTCCTGATGGGGATCATGAGCGGGCCTGGAGGGGGTGGTCGACTGAGCCTGGTGCTGGGGAGCTATGTCCTCTTCTTCGGTCTCTCGCTGCTCTTCTGGGCCTGTTTTCTGGCCCATCTGCCCCGCCTGGTGATGATGCTCACTTCCGTGGCCGGCCTCTATCTGGGGGTGATGGCCCTCTGGGGCATGAATCACCGCCTCGGAGGTGATCTGGCCCCCGGAATCTGGATTCCCGTGCTGTTACTGGGAATCTTCGCTGAAAGCAGCTTCGCCCCTTCGGCCCTGGCTTACCTGGCCGATCTGACTGAAGAGAGCGCAATGGACCGCGGCCTGCTGATGGGTCTCTATTCTGTCTTCCTTGGTCTGGGCCAGTTGCTAGGCAATGGTCTGGCCGGTCTCTTCGCCCATCATCTCGGCTTTGATGGCCTGATCTGCCTGACGGCCATCCTTGGCCTGGTTGCGCTCCTCTCACTGCTGACGCTCCGCCAGCTTGAACAGCATTACGCAACAAAGGCCAAAGAGGCTGGCAAAGCCTCAGTGACTGAGCGCTCGCGCATCGCTTCTTTTTAGGTAGAGTCCAGGGAGCGGGCTGGGAAACTGGCCAGCGCGCTCACCGCTTGTGCTTTACTCCTCGCGTGGGAAGATATAGAATGTGCTCAAGACCCGGGCCACCGCACGCGGTTCCTGCCTCTCTTGGCTCAGGTGATAGACTGTAGCCTCCAGTACTGCCGTAGTTCGACCCTGATGGATGATTGCGGCCTCTGCCAGCAATTGGCCGTCGTGGCCAGCGCGTACGGCGCGCAGATAGTTAATCTTGGCCTCGATGGTCCCGGTGCGGGTTCCTGGTGGATAGGAGGCCAGAAGAGCCATAGCCATAGCTGTATCGGCCAAGGAAAAGATCACGCCGCCGTGCACCAGTCCCTGGGGATGCATCAGCCGTGGATGAACTGTCAGGCGAACTCGCCCAAGCCCTGGCTCCGCTGCCTCTATGTGCATGCCCAGAAGCTGACCGAAGCCTGAGTGCTGGTTGACCTGCTCTGCGATCTGAAGAGTCTCTTCTGTTGGCTTTTCCTGATCCATGAGCGACTTTTTCCTCTATTATGTCGGCAAGTGAGATAGTGATCAAGTTATGGTTTCCCCGCTTATAGGTCTGGAGTGGAGCAGTAGCTGCATCGGCATCAGCGGCGACGCAAGGCGCGCTCCATCTCGCGACGGGCATCGCGCTCAGCGATAGCCTCTCGCTTGTCGTAGAGCTTGCGCCCGCGGCAGAGGCCCAGCTCAACCTTGGCGAGGCCGCCTTTGAGGTAGAGCTTCAGAGGGATGAGAGTCATTCCTTTCTGGCTGACCTTGCCGAGAAGCTGGTTGATCTCGCGGCGGTGCAGCAGCAACTTGCGAGGGCGCAGCGGATCATGATTGTAGATATTTCCATGCTCGTAGGGGGCGATATGCATATGTTCCAGCCACAGCTCGCCGTTTCTGCTGATAGCGTAGGCGCCGCGTAGATTGACCTTGCCAGCGCGAATCGACTTAATCTCGGTGCCGGCCAGAGCGATCCCGGCCTCTACCGTGCGCTCCACATCGTAGTCATGGTAGGCCTGGCGATTGACAGTGATCACTTGAATCGGCTTGCCATCGCCCTGCGTCGGCTTTTTAGTTGTCGCCTGCCTTGCCAACTGCTTCGTCATAGGACCTCCTCCGAGTGCCAGCTCCCCTTGACACACTGACAAAAGCTGTCTACTAGTATAACAGCAATGTCGTTAGGAACATCTTCACAGCGACCCCGCATGGAGAAGAATGCGGAGTGAGGGGCGAGCGGCTCGGCAGCCCTGACTGAGCCGTCAGATCTGGCAGCACAGCCAGTCTGCCAGGCATAGCCCCCAGGTGAGGAAGAGTATACATGCAGAAACCGAGAAGGTCAATTTTTTATGCGCTGGGCCAGGCGACCGTTCGGGCACGGTGGCTGATCCTTCTGCTCTGGATGCTCCTGGCCCTCGTTGCCCTACCTTTTGCGCCGCAGGCCGGCCAGGTCTTGCAGCCGGGAGGATTGCTCAGTCCTGATGCTGAGTCGCAGCGAGCGCTTGATCTGCTCACCAGCAAGCTTCATCTCAATCCGACGGTTGTCCAGGTAATTTTCATCAGCCAGCGCTATCGGGCGGACAGCCCGCAATTTATCCAGCAGATGCAGCAAGCGCTCGCCGAGGTGCGGAGCTGGTCTCAAGTAGCAGGAGTCGTCACCTATCTAGACAATCCACGTCAGATCTCGCTCGACCGTCACGGTGTCTATGCCAATGTCATGCTCAAGAGCGATCCTGACAGCGCGCCGCGTCTCTTGCCTGAGCTGGAGCGAAGGTTGCGCCCGCAGCCAGACCTGGAGATTCACGTTGGCGGCAGCCCTGTCTTCTATGAGGATATTCAGTTTGTCAGCGAGCGAGATCTGCGACGAGCTGAGCTGCTGGCCTTTCCGTTTGCCCTCATTGCCCTGCTCCTGGTCTTTCGCTCTGTCATTGCCGCGCTTTTGCCCACCATCATCGGTGGTGGGGCGGTTATCGTGGCGCTGGCCACTATCTTTGGTCTGGGGCATCTCACCCCTCTATCGATCTTCGTCCTGAACATCACTACCCTGTTCGGCCTCGGTCTGGGAGTTGACTACTCCCTCTTCATGGTCAGCCGCTTCCGTGAAGAATTAGCGCGCGGTCGCACGCCGGGCGAGGCCGTGGCCGTCACTGTGGCCACCGCTGGGCGGGCTGTGACCTTCTCTGGTTTTACCGTCTCGATTGGCCTCTTCGGGCTGACGTTCTTCCGCATCAACATGCTCCGCTCGGTTGGTCTGGGTGGCATGCTGGTCGTTATGCTCTGCGTTGTAGCGGCTCTGACCCTGCTGCCGGCCATGTTGGCCATTCTAGGAACGCGCGTCAACGCCCTGCCTGTGCGCCTTTCCTGGCTATGGCGCTGGTGGCGTCAACGGCGGGCCGCGCAGGCGAGTGCAGAGACAGAAGAAGAAGAAGTAACTCTGGCTGGCGCGCGCAGCGCCCTCATTCAGCCACACCAGGGATTTTGGTATCGGCTATCACATCTGGTCATGCGCTATCCGCTGCGCTTCTTCTTCCCGGTCTTACTACTGCTCGTGGCCCTGGGCTTGCCCTTCCTGGCGGTTCGCTTTTCGGCGCCGGGGGCCTCGATCCTTCCTCAAGATGTCCCTTCACGCGCCTCCTACGACCTCTTGACCTCGCGTTTCAACGCGCGCGAGACGACGCCCATTCTGCTGGCTGTGCAGATGCAGGGCAACGTCCTGACGCCCAACAATATTGCCCTGCTCTATCGCTACGTCCAGCGCCTTGAGGCTGATCCGCGCGTGGCCCGTGTCGACAGCATCGTGAGCGCCGACCCACGTCTGACCTTACAGGAATATGAGCTGCTCTACACACACCCGCGGCTCATTGCTGATCCCTATGTGGCCGGTCTGCTCAAATCCTCGGTCGCGGGCAACCTGGCGCTGGTGACGGTCATCAGTAAGTATGACATGCTCTCGGAGCAGTCAGAGGAGTTGGTAGTAACTATTCGCAACACGCCGCCGGGGCCGGGTATGCATGTACTTGTCGCCGGGGGGAGCGCCAGCAACATCGATTACGTCGAGGCTCTCTACGGAGACTTTCCAAAGGCGGCGCTCATTGTGGCAGGCATCACCTATGTCGTGCTCCTGCTGCTCTTCCGCTCGGTGCTGCTGCCGCTCAAGGCCATCCTCATGAATACGCTTTCCATCCTGGCCAGCTATGGCGCCCTGGTCGTCATCTTCCAGGAGGGTTTCTTGCATCAGCTGCTCGGCTTCACGCCTCTCGGCTTCGTGGAAGCCTCCAGTCCCATTCTGCTCTTCTGCTCGCTCTTCGGCCTCTCGATGGATTACGAGGTCTTTCTGCTCTCCCGCGTGCAAGAAGCCTACTGGGAGAGCGGCGATAATACCCAGGCCGTAGCTCTTGGCCTGCAGCGCAGCGGAGGAATCATCACCAGTGCCGCGGCGATCGTCGTAGTGGTAAGCGCCTGCTTTGCTACCGCTGACATGATCCTCGTGAAGGCGCTCGGTCTGGGCATGGCCCTGGCCGTCATCAGCGATGCCACGCTCGTTCGAGGTCTGCTCGTGCCAGCAACCATGCGGCTTTTGGGTAATCTCAACTGGTGGCTACCGTTTGTCGGGGTCCAACGCCGGCCTACACTCCTGGCAGAAGAGGAGGCGGACCGCCGCCAGGCCAGGAGCGAGGGAGGCGCAGTAGTGAGCAGTGAGGAAGAGCGACACCCTTCTCCCCCGTCCCAGCAAGGAGGAAGGTTATGAGCACGCGGCCTCAGCGAGACTACCGTCCTGGGAAGCTGCTCTGTCTAGTGCTGGCGCTGCTGGCAGGGCTCAGTGGCTTGAGTGCCTGCGCCTTTCCGGGCATTCCTGCAACATCAGCGCAGCTGCCCGTGGTGCCGGCCGCAACGCAAGCGACGCCCTTGCCTCCCATTCGCCTGCCCCAGGATGAGGCACCGCATCAGGATCTCACCGAGTGGTGGTATTACACTGGTCATCTCCAGGCTCGCGCCAGCGACGGGAGTCTCCGGCGCTATGGCTTCGAACTGGTCTTTTTTCAGGTATTGCGCAGCGACCTGCCACCTGTCTATGCAGCTCACTTCGCCATTAGCGACATCAGCCGTGGCCAGTTCCACTTTGTCCAGCAGCGCGTCCTCCAGCTCGAACCCACCTCGGCGGGAGCGACCAGCCAGGGAGGCTTTCAGCTCCAGGTCGGCCCCTGGCGCCTGCAGGGCCGTAATGGGCAGGATCAGCTGGCGGCGGTCATGCCGGACTATGCCCTGCAGCTGCAGCTCCAGGCGCTCAAGCCGGTCGTCTTGCATAATGGCAACGGCCTGATCACCTATGGTCTGGCAGGCTTCTCCTACTATTACTCGCGCACCCGCCTGGCTGCCAGTGGCCTCCTGATTGATCACGGCCAGAGGCTGACTGTCACCGGCCTGGCCTGGATGGACCACCAGTGGGGCAACTTCCTCACTCTGGCTGGCAGCGGCTGGGATTGGTTCAGCCTGCAGCTCAATGATAACAGCGAGCTGATGCTCTATCTGATCCGCGATGCCAGCAAGCAGGTCATCTCTACCTATGTGAGCTTCATTGATGCTGCCGGGCAGGACCATCTCTTACCGGCCAGTGCTCTGCACGTGCAAACCCTGGCAACCTGGCTGAGCCCGGCAACCCATGCGCGCTACCCTTCTGGCTGGCAGATCACCATTCGCGATGCCCGCTTCTCTGCCCGGCTCATTCTTCAGCCGGAGCTGAAAGATCAAGAGCTGGTCACCTACCAATCGACCGGCAACGCCTACTGGGAAGGGGCCGTGAGCATTGCAGGGCAGAGCGATGGCCATCCTGTCAACGGGGAAGGATATGTTGAACTGACTGGCTATGCCCCTGCGTAATCCTTAACATCAAGACCTGAAGTGGAGAGAGGGAGGAACTGCCCCTACCCCGGAGAGCTGGCCCTCCCTCTCAAGACTTGTCGCCTGGCGCAGAATAGAGTAGACTGCTGCGGAGGGCCGGGGTTGGAAAGGACGCCCTGCTCAAAAGACCGTTCGGTTGGCTTGGGTGCGGCCCTGGTAGTACCTTCGGGCCAGAGCGAGCCAGATCTGCAGCTTACCAGAAACAGAACAAGGCGATGAATGCGGATGAATTTGCCGACTACTTGGGTCATCCTTTTGTGTTATACTGCTGATGATTGTGTAGAGAAAAAACTCCAGGCTGACTGTTCAAGAGGTGGTAGCCCGGTTCATTGTTGGGGGGAACAATGAAGGCAGGGACGCGCGTCTCCACGCTGGATGAATCTGCGATCGTCGAGCGTGTTGTTCGCATCATTTCGAGCGTCCGCGGCTCGAAACCCGACTATACCAGGCTTGCGGCAGAGCTGGCGCCGACCATCCCATTTGACGTTTTTGGCGTAGTCCTTCTAAGGCATGACCGACAAGCGGTGCGCGTAACGGTCTGCTGGCGGGGGGAGGGCGATGCCTGGCAAGCGCGCTACCATCAGCATCCGCTGCCCGAATCGCGGGCAGAGCAGGTGCTGAGACACCCCATTATGCTCGTCGAGAACTATCCGCAGGGAGCAGATGGGCCACCGGCGAAAGTCGGGGATGCTCTTAGCGGCCATCCCCAGTTGCGCTCGGCTGCCATTGTACCATTGGTCGTCGAAGATCGGGTGTTGGGCACCCTGGAGCTGGGGAGCTGTCAGCAGGGCACCTATGATGATCCCTCGCTCTGCCGCCTGTTAGAGGCGGTTGGGCGCGTCTTAGCGGCAGCTATCGAGGGTGTGCAGGTAGGTGGCAGTGCCCAGATTCAGGACCGGCAGCGGGAAGCGCTCAAGGCCGTCTCCAGTGCCCTGGCTTCGACGATGGATCTGGCCACCATCTTTCAGCGCATCGTCAGCGGCGTTGCCGAAGCGCTGCGCGTCTGGTCGGCGATCGTCACCATCGACCGCCGGGGCCAGCGAGGGGGCTTGCGCCTGGAAGCGCAGGCGGGTCTGGAGGCCCAAACCCTCGCGCGGATTATCGAGAGCGGGCAGGCCCTCAGCGAGCAGTGTATCATTGGCTACAGCCTGCTTCATCGCCAGCCACAATTTTCCAATGACATCGGCAGTGACCTGCGCTTCCCGGCCAGCCAGCCCCTCTATAGCCAGCTCAAGATTCGCTCTATCTTTGTTCACCCGCTGGTTACTGACTCCACCGTGTACGGGGCCTTACTGCTCTGCTCTGAAGAAGCGGGTGGATTTACACCGCTCAAAGTAGACATTCTCTCACTCTTTGCGAGCCAGGCCACCATTGCCATTCACAACGGCATGCTGCTCGAAGCGGTGCGCCGGCAGCAGCGTTTTCGGGAGATCATCACGCGACTCGAAACGACCCAGAGGCAGTGGAACGAAGAAACGGAGGAGCGTCTACTGGAGCAGGTGCGCAGCGAATGCGAGCGGACCTTTGGCATCAGCTTCATCAGTCTGTTGCGCTTCATTGCCGACTACCTGCTGGCCTGTCCTGAGCAGAATCTGCAGGCCCTCGTAAACGCTGTGCATCGACGTGGCCAGGTTGTTGGGGCCTCTTCCCCGATGCTGTCTGATGAACAGAGGATAGAGACGGCAGGTACGGAAGGGGTTGCTCAGGCGCAAGATCCCAGCGCTGCCCTGCTCACGCGCAGCGCTGAAGAAGCGCTTGAACGTGCCAGCATTCTGAGCGAGCTGAGCCGCCTGGTCCAACTCCATGAGCATCTGCCGGGCCATCTTACCGACGCCTGGTTTGCTGTTGATCTCAGTGGGCGCTGCATCTACATGAATCCAGCCGCGGAGAGCCTGTGCGGTGTCCGTCTGCAAGCTGGAGACAGCCGGCAGCTCGCTGAAATGTTTGCAACCCTCCTCGCTCTTGCACGCAATCGTGAGCAGCTAGAGCAATACCTTGGCCAATTTACCCAGGAACAGGCGCGGGCCTGGGAGCTGCGTTGTGCCTTTGCCAGCGAGCCTCCCCAAGAGGAAGCGACCAACAGAGCGGTGGGCAGCGATGAGAGCGAGCGGCATGAGCGGCGGGGGGGGGCCAGTCAGGACAACACAAGCCTCGATCGCTACTATCTCTTCACCCGCCATCCTGTCAGAGACCAGCACGGCCAGCTCAAAGCCTATGCGCTTCAGGCCCACGATATCACCGAGCAAGTGCGCGACGAAAAGAACAAATTAGCCCTGCTCTCCTCGGTCTCCCATGATCTGCGCACGCCTCTCACATCCATCAAAGCGGCCATCACCGGGCTGCTGGAGCCAGGCATTGTCTGGGATGAAGAGACGAGGCGCGAGATTCTGAGCGAAGTCGATAGCGAGACCGATCATCTGACCGTGCTCATCAATGCTCTGATTGAGATGTCGCGCATTGAGATGGGGGCGCTGACCCTTGAGAAAGAATGGTGCGACATGAACGAGCTGCTCAACAGCGCCCTGCAACGCTTAGAGCGCAGTCTGGGAAGAAAGCCCAACATCTGCCTCTACCTGCAGCCGCCCTTGCCGCTCCTCGTCCACGTCGACTACGCACAGATGGAGCGCGTCTTTTATAATCTTTTGGAGAATGCCCTGCGTCATAACGGACTGCATGAGGAGATCCCGGTCGAACTAGAGATCGTGGACGGCGTCCTGCGCGGTCGCATCCTCGCTCGCGGCTACCAGTTACCGGAAGGAGAGCGTGAGCGTATTTTCAGAACCTTTTATAGTGTTGATCCCCAGGGGAATGGTCTCAGTCTGGCCATCTGTCGAGGTGTCATCGAGGCGCACGGAGGGCGGATCTGGATAGAGTCGTCCCCTGGAGGAGGAGCTGCCTTTGTCTTCGCCCTACCAGTCTACTCCTGTGGTCCCGGTCCCGGCCCGGCCCACAGCCTGCCTTCGCCCGCTGGACGGTTGTCGGAGGAACAAGAATGAGATCCCGAGGCAAGCGCATCTTAGTTGTCGATGACGAACTCTCAATTCAGCGTATTTTGCGCAGAAACCTGCTCATGAGCGGCTATGAGGTGTTGGTGGCTGACAACGGAGAAGAAGCGCTCAGAGCGGTGCGTCAGCACGAGCCCGACCTGATCCTGCTTGATCTCTGCCTGCCGGGGAGCATTGACGGTCTGGAAGTTTGTGAACAAGTGCGCCGCCAGAGCCAGGTGCCTATCATTGTCCTCTCAGCCAGGACCGAAGAGAAGCAGAAAGTGCGGGCCCTGGATCTGGGGGCAGACGATTATCTGACCAAACCCTTTAGTAACGCCGAACTGTTAGCGCGCGTGCGAGCCTGCCTGCGCCGTGCCGCCAGCGGTGGAGGGAGCAGGCAACAAGAAGAAGCGCAAGTATTGCGCAGCAGCGATGGCTATTTGCTGATGGACGTCGAGCGCCGTTACGTGCGGGCAGGCGATCGTGAGGTCCGTCTCACTCCCACAGAATTCGAGCTGTTGCGACAGCTCATGCTACACGCCGGCAAAGTCCTGACCCATCGCACCCTGCTGCGAGCGGTATGGGGGCCTGAGTACGGAGAAGAGGCGGACTATCTGCGCGTCTATGTGCGGCAACTGCGGCGTAAAGTCGAGCAAGAACCCTCACGCCCGCGCTATATCCTCACCGAGCCAGGGGTTGGCTATGTGTTTCAGGCAGATGGGCGGCGCGATCAGCAGCCGACCGCCGCCTCTAGTGTGAGCAATGTCGCCCCGGCAGAGGAATAATTAATGAGATTTTAATGCTAACAAGGCCGTTCTTTATGGCGAATTGAGCCGGCTTGCTGTACACTGTTATTCGGAAGAATGGGAGTTCTTTACTATATTACCGGTATTTCTTGACAGAGGCAAAGCGAGCAGGCATGCTATGGCTAGAGCGATGGTGCGGCCAAGGCCGCTCAAAGTCCTCATTATGGGGCAGCAGGAAAGCCTGAACACCATCTTAGAAAGGCATCTAAGCCAGCGTGGCTATGAAGTCCGAGTCCTGCTGCGTGGGGGAGAGATAGACCCGGGGAGTTGGGTAGGAGACGTCCTCTTATATGACATGGATGGAGGAGGGGAGGAGGCGATGAGAGGGAGAGAGGGAGAGAAGCTGCTGCAGCCACCCAGAAGCTGGCCGGAAGCTCGCTTTACTGTGATCATGGGAAGCAGCTCCGTCTCGCGCGACCGGCTAGAGGAGCTAGGCGTCGTTGCCTTTTTGCTCAAGCCTTTTGACGTGGGGCGGCTGTTACGCTACCTCAGTACCCTGCAGCGGCTGGTCCAGACGAGCGAAGAGCGAGGCGCATATTTCATCAGTGATGAGCCACGAGCTGAGGGCCAACGGGCGCGGGTGCTGATCGTCGATGATGACATTGACGTAGCTCAGACGATTCAGCAATCGCTCAAGGCCGTAGCTGACTACGAACTGGCGGTAGCCCACGATGGATTAGAGGCGCTGGAGCGTTGTGTCGAGTGGCGGCCCCATTGCGTAGTTGCCGACCTGATCATGCCCTGGATGAACGGCTATCAAATGATGCGCTGTTTGAAGCGCAGTGCGCTGCCCAGTCCGCCGGCCTTTGTGCTGATGAGTGCCCTGACGCCGCGGCAACTGGAGCGCAGACCCTATCTACGAGAAGAGAAGTCGGTGGTCTACGTCGAGAAGCCCTTCTTTGTCGAGCACCTGCAAGCAGCGATTGAGCAGGCGCTGCAGAAACTGGCACCGGCAACGCGACCACTTGCATAGACGAGAAAAGGAAGAAGAGAAGAATGGAGCAGCAAGATCGTATTATGGATGGTGACCTGCAGACGCTGGGTCTGCAGTCCATTCTCAAGATGCTTGCCCTCAGCGGTAAGACAGGCACGCTGTTTGTCCATTCCGGTCCTGAGACGCTTTCGATCGCCTTGCGCAAGGGTCAGATCGTAGCCTTGCGCGAAGAGGGTGCTCCCCAGCTCGATCTGCTCACCATGCTCTGTCTGCTCAATCGGCTTGATCCACGCAGGGCCCAGATGGTTCGCGAGCTGGCGCGAGGCGATATGCAAGTGGCGCTGGCGCTGCTGGTGGAGCGAGGCTGGATGAGCGCCGAGGAGATGCAGCGTCGGCTGGAGTTTGCCGTCACCCAGTCGATCAGCCACGCCTTGCGCTGGGCGGAAGGGCGTTTTTCCTTTCATCGGCGCCTGCTGGCGATCGAGAGCCGCATGCAGCCGCTTGACATCGACTCAGTGCTGCTGGAGGCCCTACGTCAGGCCGATGAGTGGGAAGAGATGGGTGAGCTGCATCTGGCGCGCACGAGTGTCGCGCGCTGGCTGCCAGAGGTCAAGAACAGCAACGACCTGCGCAGCCTGGGGCTGAGCCAGGAGTATATCGAGGTGCTCTCGCTCTGTAATGGGGAGATTCCTCTCCAGGCCATCTCCCTGGCGCTGATGATGCCGGAGGCGCGGGTGGCGCGGCTCATGGCCCGCCTGCTGGAGCTGGGGCTGATCGAGTTAGTAGACACCGAGCTGGAAAAAGCCCTGCAGCATGACCTGCACGATCTCCTCATCCGCTGCCAGCATACTCTCTGGCAGCAGCGCAAGCAAGTCAGCCCTGAGCAACACCTGCTGAATCTCATTCGTGTGCTAGTTGAGTGCATTAACGGCCTATTAGTACATCACGGACGCTTTGCCAGAAGCTTGCGCGGGAGGGGGCATGTGCCCACGGGTGAAATCATCCGCTATCTTGAGCGCACCTTCTCGCAGCCTTTGCAGCTTCTGGCCAAGCAATATTATCCCATTCTAGAGACGGCCAGCTTTGTCGATGGGCAGCTTGACTGTGGTGATATCCTGACCCTGGACAAACTGGTCAAAGGCGAGCAGTTAGAAGAATTTTATTGGGAGGCGGTCGTGGGGTTGTCGGCATTCTTGCGAATGGTTTTTACCGCCGTCTTGCAAGATGAAGTCGGCAATTCGCACACGAGACAGCAGCTCAACGTTGCCTGGAAGGCCTTTCTGACCGAGATCGACGCTGAGATACAGGAATATCAGAAGGTCAGAGCCTATCGCAACGTCCAGCGAGCCAGGGGGCGTGAGTTTCAGCCGCAACCGCCACGTCGAGGGGAGGAGGGACAATGGCAAGGGTTCCCGGAGAGCGGTAGCGCCTACGGGTGGCCTGAGACGCGAAGGAGGTCGATCTAAGCATGTCAGCAGTACCGACGGTACTGGTTGTAGATGATAGCCCCACTGTGCGCAAGATTGTGCAGATGACCCTGCAGCGTGAAAATATTCGTGTCATTGCCGCGGGCGATGGGCTAAGCGCTCTCACCTCGGTAGCAGACGAAATGCCGGCGCTCATTCTCCTGGATGTGCAACTGCCCCGCATGGACGGGTACCAAATTTGCCAGATCATACGAAAAAACTTGCAGTTTAGACAGATACCTATTATTATGCTCAGTGGGAAAGATGGATTGTTCGACAAGATGCGCGGTCGCCTAGCCGGCTCTACCGAATACATCACGAAGCCCTTCGATTCTGCCGAGCTGGTTCAAACGGTCAAGAAGCACCTGGTCAACTGGCAGGAGCGCGTCCCACCGCGTTACGAAGGTATGCGCCCGCGGCTGCGTCGCCGTGGTTAGGTGGGGGGGCGCTTCTCGCTCTCGGTGATCCGGGTCTGTCTAAGGGGGTGCTGGACCAGCTTCGACGAGAGGGCAGTGGAGTGGGGCAACCAGGGGAAGGAAAAGACGCTCTGATCGACCGACCTCTCGGGTCAAGTCAAGTCAGGTCAAGTCAGGTCAAGTCAGGTCAGGCCACTGTCAGGAGGAGAGTGGGGGCTGTTGGTTGAGTGAGATGATGAGCTGAATGGTAGAACAGAGCGAGAGGGGGCAGGGAAGGAAGGATGGAGGAGGGGGAAGGGATTGCCCGGCGGCGGTCCAAAACTCGACGAGACGAGACGGGACGAGGCATCAGAGGACCGATCGGTCAGTGCGCATCACAGGCTTGCCTCCCTATCTGATCTGCCAGTTCGCTGGCCAAGCCCACAGACAGCATAGTGGTGTTCCGCTTGCTCCGTAACGTAGCTCTGGCCCGCTGTCAGATCCAGGTCAGAACGCAGCCCGAGCCCGCTTGGAGATTGCAATGTCGACTGGCCTTTCTTTCCTAAAAGGCTAATGTTTTGACTCTGGAGAAGTTACAACAAGAGGTAT
The DNA here is from genome assembly GCF_001748285.1 of Thermogemmatispora onikobensis. Taxonomy (NCBI): domain Bacteria; kingdom Bacillati; phylum Chloroflexota; class Ktedonobacteria; order Thermogemmatisporales; family Thermogemmatisporaceae; genus Thermogemmatispora; species Thermogemmatispora onikobensis. The sequence continues at coordinate 89,873 of NZ_BDGT01000015.1, forward strand.
AGGGGAAATGCCAGGGCAGAAGGTGCTCGTTGTAGACGACAGCTGGACTGAACTCACAATGATCGCAACCCCGCTACGCAACAGTGGCTTCGAGGTAGTAACAGCGGTCGACGGTGACGAAGCTGTGGAGAAGGTCTTTAAGGAGCGTCCACAGTGCATCGTCCTGGATGTGGTCTTGCCTAAGCAGAGCGGGTTTCAGCTGTGCCGCAAGCTCAAGTCATCGGAGCTGAGTCGGCATATTCCGATCATCTTGCTCACGAGCAAGAATACGCCCCTCGATCGCTCCTGGGGCCTGCGGCAGGGGGCCGATCTGTACATGACCAAGCCCTTTAACGAGGAAGAACTGGTAGCCAATGTGCGCCGGCTCCTCTAGCCTGGCCAGCCTCAGCCAGCGGCCCTAGACAGGCGAGGCAAGGGGGACAGCCCGATGGGCGACCAGAAGTTGGGAGTAATCCTGTGGCAAGCGATGACCTGAACATGTTGCAACGCGCTCTCCTGGCTCAGCAACAGCTGCAGCAGCGGGGAGCGCATCCTCCGGCATGGGGGGCCTCGGCGTTGCAGCCTGAGCAAGTGCGGACCAATACAGCAGCTGCTCCCGGTGTACCCACTGAGGTACCCGGTGAGCAGTACCTTGCTTTTACTCTGCTCGACCTGGAGTTCGCTTTCAAGGCGGAGTACATTCAGAGCGTGGAGCGCCTGCTCGACGTGACCCCGGTCCCGAACGTTGCTCCCTGGGTCCGAGGGGTGATCAATCTCCGCGGCTCCATCGCCTCCGTGGTGGACTTGCGCATCTTCCTGGACAGGGAGCCGCTACCCTACAATCCACGCACTCGCCTGCTATCGGTGCAATATAATGAGATGGTGATTTGTCTGGTGGTGGATAGCGTCAGCGAGATGCTCCCCATTCCTGACAACGTTATCGCCAGTGTGAGCACACGCCAGACCAATATTCCACAGTGGGTTGCTCCCTATGCCGCCGGAACGGCAGTGCTCGGTAAACGTGTCATCATCTTGCTCGATGCCGCACGTTTGCTGTTCTCGGAAAAGATGCAACATTACGAAGCTCTGGATTAGGATAGGACGGACAGTGCAGCCATTGTTCTGTATTTTCTATAGAGGAGGTCTGGCGGATGAACCCGGATCGTAATCGAGGCGGGATGACGGTAAGCGGCCTGATGAATTTGGGGTTGGCCGTCTCCGCCATTATCCCGGCCTTCCTGCTCATCCTGGTGGGCATCTACGCCCGGCTGAGCATGCCCACCGCCGATACGTCGGTCCTGATCGTCGTGGTCATCATCTGCGCTATCGTTGCTCTTTTGGCGGTGGTCATCACCAATTACCTGGTCAATAGCCGGATCAAGGATCGCTTCCTGGCCCTGGCCGATGTCTGCCACGATTTTGCCGGAGGCGATCGCCGTGTGCGCGCCCAGGTGGACGGAGATGATGAGTTCGCCCGTCTGGTCGCTTCGGTGAATACGGTGCTTGATCAGCAGGGCGCTCAGGCAAACAGCGCTGCTGGCCTGGGCTCTGGCAGCGACGCTGCCGCTCTGCAGGCCCAGATCGAGAAGCTGCTCCAGGAGGTGAGCGCCGTCGGCGATGGTGATCTGCGCGTCCAGGCCGAGGTGACTCCCGATACGCTCGGCGTGCTCGCCGACTCCTTCAACTACATGATCGAGGAGCTGGCCAAGGTGGTCGGGCGGGTGCAGAGCACAGCTATGCAGGTGACTAACGCCACTCGTCGTATTCTGGATCGCGCCGCCGAGCTGGCCCAGGCCTCCGAGATGCAGGTGCAGCAGATCTCGCAGACCACCGAAGCGGTCGAGGCTCTGGCCATCTTCATCCAGAATGTGGCCCGCAATGCCCAGTTGAGCCATGAGGCCGCTCAGGAAGCTTTGCGCAATGCTCAAAGCGGTCAGGATGCGGTGCGTCAGACGATTGAGGGCATGATGCTGATCCGCGAGAACGTCCAGGAGACGGCCAAGAAGATTAAGCGCCTGGGCGAGCGCTCGAACGAGATCGGTGAAATTGTACGTATCATTGAGGATATCGCTGATCAGACAAACCTGCTGGCTCTCAACGCTGCTATTCAGTCGGCAATGGCCGGCGAGCATGGCCGCGGCTTCGCCGTGGTGGCCGATGAGATCCGCCTCCTGGCCGAGCGCTCCACGGAGTCGACAAAGCGGATCGCCACCCTGGTCAAGAGTATCCAGGGCGATACCTATGAGGCAGTGGTGGCAATGGAGGATAGTACGCAGGAGGTGGTCAAGGGGTCTCAGCTGGCTGATGAGGCCGGGCGTGCTCTGAACTCGATCTATAGCGCTGTGGAGCGCCAGGCCCAGATGATCGAAAGCATTGCTCGCGCTGCCAATGAACAGACCAGCGTTTCGGAGGCGGTGGCCGTGGCCATGAGCCAGATCTCCGAGATCACTCGCCAGACCAACGCTGGTACTCAGGAGGCCGCCGCCAGCGTGAGTTACCTGGCAGAGTTGGCCGACCAGCTCCGCGCTTCGGTCTCGACTTTCCGCCTGCCCGATCACGTGCTGGAGTCGATCAATAGCAGTATGACTAGTGGCCCAGGAGCAATGCCTGGCCTGCCCGCCGGTAGCGATCAGTTCTATCCCTCCTCGGGCGGCGATGGGTGGATGCAACCACAGCAGCAGAGCTACGGCGGCAATTTCCCGCCGCTCCCTGAGCCAGAAAGTGCCGGCCTGGTAGCGATGTCTTCGCCCGTGGCTCAAAGCCAGCATCAGGCTCAGTTCGGCTTCCCTGCCTCTCAGCAGGAGTTCGGCGCTTCCCCGGCTTTCTCCGAGATGGGCTCGTTCGGCTCTACCGCTCAGCAGGATTTCGGGGCCGCTTTCGGCTCTACCCCTGCTCCTTCCTTTAACCAGGAGTTCGGCGCTTCGGCTTTCTCTAACTCGCAGCCTTTCGAGGCTCAGCAGGCCTTCGGCTCCTTCGATCCCTTTGCTAACCAGGGCTTCTCTGGCCAGCAGGGACAGTCGGCTTTCTCGCAGCAGCCTTTCGGTAATCCCCCCGTCTCAGGGGCGGGGTTTGGCGGCTCAGGCCAGGGGGCTGTCCCCTACTCGGGTGGCGGGCAGTTTGGTTCCATGCCTCAGCAGGCCTTTGGGACACCGCCTCAGTCAGCTCAGGGACAGGGAGCGCAACAGCGCCAGCCCTGGACTCCGCCAGGAGCTGCTCCTCAGCAGTCGCCGCACCAGCAGCCGGGTCAGTCGCCGTTCCCAAAACCAGAACAGACGCCTTTCCCGCGAGGCAGTAACGGGCAGTTCGGCCAGTAGCCGTTGCACGAATAAGCGAAGACAGATAGGGAGGGGCGCCCAGGGCTTCGACCAGGGGGCGAGGTCGGGCCAGCGCCCCCCGTCGCGTTTCTATGTTTCGCGTCTCGGCATCCCGCGAAACCGAGTTCGATCGACTAGAATAAGTGGGTGCGTGCAGCATGTCAAATACATTTGATAAACTGTCAGTGCTCGATTCGTTTATCGAAGAGGTGAAGAGCTATCTGCCAGAGATCGAGGCGAATCTTGACCGCCTGGCTCAGTCCCCCGGCGACATGGATGCTCTCGAAGAGACCTATCGCCGCACGCATACAATTGGCGGCTCCGCCTCGATGATGGATTTCCCCGGCCTGGCCCATGTGGCTCATGGCATGGAGGATATTCTGGGGGATGTGCTCGATGGCCTGACTACTCTCGATGAGCCTACGCTGGCCCTGCTGCGTCGCTCCCTGCGACGCCTGCATGTGCTGATCGATGGAATCCGCGATAATTCCGTCAACCAGGATGCCATTATCGCTGAGGACGATGCCGACTACAGTCGCTATCGCGCCCTCCAGGAGGCAGCCGGCAAGGTTGTCCCAGGTTCAACAGAGCTGGCCTCTGCTCCCTCTCAGTCAGCAGGTGAGCTATCAGGCCCTCAGTCTCAACAGCCGATCGCCCCAGAGCACTACACTCACGAGTACCAGGACTATCAGGCGGATCAGCCAGGCTACCAGGGTCAGCCTCAGCAGACCTATCAGGATTATCATGACTCTTCGCGCTACCACGCTCCCACTCCGCCTTCCCAGCACTACGGTTTCCAGGAGGATGGTCTGGGCTTAGGTGAACCCTATGCCTATCAGCAGCGGTCGGCACCTTCTTCTTCTTCTTCTTCTTCTTCTTCTCAGTCAACCCCCCTGCCCGAATCGCCCTATCCTGCTGCCCCCAGTCAGGAGAGTTCTCTGCCTTCCTTTGATGAGATGCTGGCCGCTTTTCGTACGCCTAGTACTCCACCCGATGAAGAGCCGCTCTGGCCGGAAGATCCTGTTCCGCTTGCTCAACAGTCTCCCGAGACACCAGCTTCTCCATCCTTGCCCTCCGCACCGGCAACTCCGAGCGCCTTAGATATGTTAGCCGCCGGCTTCCGCAGCTCCGAGGGGAGTCCCTCGTCGGCTGTCTCTCTTCCTGTGAACGAGCAGCCGCGTTCGCCGCGCGCTCCTTCGCCGCTGGAAGAGCTGGTCAATCGCTTTACCGCAGCCCAACCCGAAGCTCAGGGCCGGGCCGCTGCTGCCGATGCAGCACTAGGCGCCCTCCCAGATTGGCCCCAGCCGCAGCAGTCATTGCCGGGGCAGCCGTTACCAGCACAGGCGCCGCCGAGCTGGCCGCAGCCCCAGCCGCAGCCGGAGAGCCAGCCCGAGGACGCGCTTCTCCTGCCTGCCTCAGCCGTGCGGCTCTCTAGCAATCTGCGCCAGGAAGCCCTTTCGCTTGAAGAGCAGGTCAATACGCTCCATACTCTGCTAGCTCAACTGCAGCAGGCCATCAGCATCATCGAGGAGCAGCGCAGCGAGTTCCGCGGTTTCCTCGATGGCTCGAAAGATGCGCTGGAGCGAATGGAGGACTGGGCTGGCCAGGCGATGGGCCTCAATCTGCGCAAAAGCCCCGAGAAGGTGCGCCGTTATCTGCCGCTCTCGGTAATGTGGGTAGTCAATACCAAGCTCAAGAAGATTCTTGAGCTGCTCTCGCGCATCACGAGCGGCGTTGAGGCCACCGACGAGCAGATTCAGACAACGCTGCGTCAGCTCCGCGGCTCGGTCGAGGCTTGTGGAGACTTGTTGGAGCGCCTGCCCCAGGCACTGACCAGTCAGGAGCCGGGGTGGACACCCTGGGAGATGCAGGTCGCTCGCGATGCGAGTGGAGTGCGCGAGCGCGTGACCTTTGAGCGCCAGGGAGATCTGGCAGCCCTGCGAGCAGAGCTGGAGGCCAAGCTCCGTGAGGAGCTGCGCCGTGAGTATGAGCAGCGCCCTCTCTCTCTGACAGCACGCATGGAGCTGGAGCGCCAGATCCGCGAGGAAGTGCGCCAGGAATTCGAGCGTCAGCGTCAGCTGCAGCATGAGATCGCCGGTCCTGACGGACAAGAAAGTTACGAGGAGCTGGTCAGGCGACTGCGCAATGAGATCGAGATTGAAGTACGCCGTGAGTTTCTGGCTCAGCTGACAGGCAACGCCGATCTAGAGGCAGCCGCACATCTGCCGCAAGCGGGCTCGGGTAGCGGACCGCTGCCTGCTCTGGAGATTCCGCGGGCTCAGGTCAGCCCTCCACCCGTCGTCGCTCCGCCTCCACCGCCTGCGCCTGCGCCTGCTCCCTCTGCGTCGTCAGCTGCCAGTGGCTCAGCGATCAGCGAAGGCACTGACTTTGGCGAGGAAGCTGCCGAGATCTTCCGGCTGGAGGCGGAAGAGCATCTGCAGACGATCAGCATGAATGTGGCCGCCCTGGAGAAGTCGCCCGAGGATCGCGATATTCTTCAGAGCATCCGCCGCGCCACACATACCCTCAAAGGGGCGGCGGGTATGATGGGCTTCCGTCTCATCGCGGACCTCTGCCACGTCTCCGAGGATCTTCTCGATAGTATCATGGAGGGCCGGGTCGCCATTTCCCCGCCGGTAATCGGTATCATTCTCGATACGGCGGAGACCCTCGATCGCCTCATCAATAATCGGGGCGAGGACCGCGCGACCCTGGAAGCAGCTGTCGCGGCCATGCGAGCACGCTACGCCGACCTGCTTGGTGAGCAGCAGCTCTCGCCACTGCCCGCCGAAGAGGAGCTGGAGAGCCTCCTCGATAGCGGCGAAGGCCCTGATAGCTCGACGTTCTCGCGAACCGTCTCCGAGGCCGCCCCCGCCGCCGGCGAGTTGCTGATGCAGCGCTCTCCTGCCACCGAGCTGAGTGTGCGCGTGCGCCTGCAGAAGCTCGATGAGCTGGTGAACCTCTTCGGCGAGCTGTTGGTCAACCGCAGCGCGCTTGAGGAGCATATCCAGCGTCTGATGCGCCTGGTGTCCGATGTGAGCATGAGTAGTGAGCGCCTGCGCGATGTGGGCCAGAAGCTGGAAAGCCGCTTTGAGGCAGCAACCCTACCCAGCGGGCGCGTCGTCCAGGTACCCCCCGGCGTCGGTAATGGCTCCTCGCGCTTGCCTGCTCTCCAGGCCGGACGGCCCGGCGCCAATAGTGGGGAGCCAGCTCACCTGGCTGAGTTCGATGAGCTGGAGCTGGACCGCTATACGGAGTTCCACCAGCTGACCCGCGGCCTCAGCGAGGGCGTCTCGGACATGATTACCCTGAGCAGCGAGATGGAGGCGGTCATCCGCGAATGCGAGAGCATCTTCGCGCGCGAGAGCCGTCTAAGCACCACCTTCCAGGACCGCTTGATGAAGACCCGCCTGGTGCCGCTCTCGTCGATGATCCCCCGCCTCTATCGCGCGGTCCGCTCGGTTGCGCTCAAGCAGCATAAGGAGATCAACTTTGTAACCGAAGGCGAAGATACCGAGGTCGATCGCACAGTCTATGAGGAGATCGCCGGCCCGCTGCTGCACCTGATGCGCAACGCCGTCAATCACGCCATCGAAGAGCCAGAGGTACGTGTGCGCAAGGGCAAGCCGCCCGCGGGCCTCGTCAAGCTCTCAGCCTCCTATGAGGGCAATCAGGTAGTGATTACGGTGCGCGACGATGGGACCGGCATCGATCCCGAGAAGGTACGTCAGGCGGCCATCGCTCGTGGACTGATCCGACCCGATCAGGCTCTCTCGCCCAGCGATGTCATCGATCTGATCTTCCGCCCCGGCTTTTCAACTGCCGAGGTAGTCAGCGAAGAAAGCGGGCGTGGCGTGGGCCTGGATGTGGTACGCGATAGCATCTCTCGCCTGCGGGCCACGCTCGAGGTCGATTCGACTCCGGGCCAGGGCACAGCCTTCACTATGAAGTTCCCGACCAGCCTGGCGATTCAAAGCGTGATGATGGTGCGTGTGGGGGACCAGCAGTATGCTGTCCCGACGACGCTGGTCGAGGCTATTGGACGGCTCGATACCTTTAAGCGCACTACCCACGGCGGGCGCCCGGCGGTCGTGGTGCAGAACGATGTCTATCCACTCAGCCAGCTTGCTCACTATCTCAAGCTGCCTGCCGGCGAGATTGACGAGCGCTCTCCGCTGCTCCTGGTGAATACAGGCCGTCATCGGGTGGCTCTGGTAGTGGACGAAGTCAAGACGCGCATGGACGTCGTCATGAAGAATCTGGGTCCGCACTTGCGCCATGTGCATGGCATTGCCGGCGGCACGGTGCTTGGCAACGGGCGCGTGATTCTGATCCTGGAGCTGAACGAACTCCTCTCGGTGCAGCGCCGTGGTACAGGGGCCATCGCGGGGACCCTCTCGCAGCCGCAGGGGAGTCTGGCGATGGCAGCGACCGCGCAAGCGCAGATGCCGGCCTCAGTGGCTGCGGCAGCCACCACAGTGACCGTCAACACCGGGGTGCTCCCTGCCGTGCGCCCGCCAGCAACGCCGCTCCCATCGCAGCGTGTGGAGCGCGGCAGGCATGTCCTGGTGGTGGACGATAGCCCGAGTGTACGCCGCGTGGTCGGCAATATGCTCAAGCAACACGGCTGGGAGGTCCAGACAGCCCGCGACGGCGTCGAGGCCCTGGAACTGATCTCTAGCCAGCCGCCGGCAGCGGTCCTGCTCGATATCGAGATGCCGCGCATGGATGGCTACGAGCTGATGGCCACCGTCCGCTCCCAGGAGCAGTATCGTACCCTGCCGTTGGTGGTCCTGACCTCGCGCGCCGCCTCGAAGCATAAACAGCGCGCCATGCAGCTCGGGGCCAGTGCCTACATTGTCAAACCCTATCAGGATGAAGAGCTGATCTCGACGCTCAATCGCCTCGTCTATGGCGCCAGTGCCTAGATCAGCGGGCAGAAGGGCCGGACCATTTGACAGGCGGCAGCGGGCGGCTCCTCTGTCGCTGCTGCTGCGCTCCTCCGCATGGCAAAGCTGCATATGGCCCGGCCTGACCGACCCATCAATGTAATACGAAGATCTGTAGAAGCGTACAATGGGTGTAGAACGAGCAGTAACGCGCTGGTATGTACAGCGTCAGCGGCTGCTCGCCGAGATTGAAAGTCTTGAGCAGGCCCTTGCGGAGCAAGGGCAGCGGGAAGAGCAGCGGGAACAGCTGGCAGCCCGTCTAGAGGAGGCGCGAGCGCGCCTGCAGCGCCTGGGACCCTGCCCTAAACCGATGATGGGCTAGGGAGCAAAAGGTCCCAGTGTGCAGCAAGCTCTCACAGCTGGCCGCGCTCGCTGCTCTTGCATCCAGGCTGTTCCTGTCCCTCTGCCTGCTTCTGCCTTCGTCCTCTGCTTGCCTCACGAAGCCGCCGGACTGGCAGGCGAGCAGCGTCTGGCCGCCTGCCGCGTCGATTGGGCAGGCAACGTCATGAATTGACGCAGGCAGGGTGACTAAAGCAGGGCGACCAGACAGCCGCTGCGGGAGGGAGGGAGGAAGGAAGGAAGGAAGACCGGGCAGCCCTGGCGCCGATCAGGATAAAGTCGCCGTAACGGCCTCGGCGATCAGGCTTCCCATCTCCTCGGTCCTGACGATGGTTTTTCCCTCTTCCTGCAGATCTTCGGTCCGATAGCCAGCATCAATCACATGCTCCACGGCCTGCTCAACTGCCTGAGCCTCCCTCTCCAGACCCAGGGAGTGGCGCAGCAACATCGCCAGCGAGAGGATCGAAGCGATTGGATTAGCCTTATGCTGGCCGGCGATATCGGGGGCTGAGCCGTGGATCGGTTCGTAGAGGCCGAAAGTTCCGTGTGCTGTCCGCCGTGTTCCCAGGCTTGCCGACGGAAGCATGCCCATAGAACCAGCGAGCATGGAGGCCTCATCGGTCAAAATATCGCCAAACATATTTTCCGTAACGATCACATCGAAGCTGGCAGGGCGGCGGATCAGATGCATCGCGCAGGCATCGACCAGCAGATGCTCAAAGGCGATGTCGGGATAGTCGGCGGCGACACGTTCGGCCACGCGGCGCCAGAGGCGCGAAGAACTGAGCACGTTGGCTTTATCAACCGAAGTGACCTTCTTTTTGGAACGGCCCCGGGCCAACTCGAAGGCCGTACGTACAATACGCTCAATCTCCCCCTCACTGTAAAGCAGCGTATCGATGGCCTCCAGGCCGTGGGGAGTCTGGCGGATCTCGCTGGGCTTGCCGAAATAGATACCGCCCGTGAGTTCGCGCACGACCAGCAGGTCGGTCCCCTCAAGGATCGAAGGCTTCAGTGTTGAGGCATTCAGTAGCGCCTTAAACGGGCGCACCGGACGCAGATTCGCAAACAATTCCAGCTCTTTGCGCAGGCGGAAGAGGGCGCGCTCGGGCTGGACCTTGGAGTTGGGGCCTTCGTAGCGAGAGACGCCTCCCACCGCGCCGAAGAGGATGGCATCGCTCTCTTGACAGAGGGCCATGGTCGCATCGGAAATGGCGTCGCCCTCGGCCTCAATGGCGGCGGCTCCAACGAGGGCCTGGGTGGTCTGGAAAGTGTGGCCAAAGCGGGCACCGACCCGTTCCAGCACGCGCAGAGCCTGGGTGGTCACCTCGGGGCCGATACCATCGCCTGGCAGGACGGCGATCTTATAGGTACCCAATGCAGGAATCCTCCCTGTACGATTTAAGCCTTGACCTCCAACTTGAGGTGAACCTACGTAGGATAGGTTCGCTATCCGCTGGACGGACAGTGCCATGATAGCCGATTAGGGACAGCAAGGCAAGGCAGGAGGGGAGCAGGTCGGAAAGAGCAAGGAAAAGCCAGTGAAGAAAGAGGCTGGCAGAGTGAGAAAGCGGCTGCGGAGGCCGCCCCGCGGCGCGCCCTTTTCTGGCACCAATGGGTGAAACGTGCTATAATAAACTGCGGACCACAAGGCCAGGAGAAGCGTGCCCCTCCAAGCGAGGAACCCCTGTTCCAGTGCCGAGAGAGCAAGTCACCTCATCTTTAGCGAGGGGCAATCAGTAGAGGAGCAATCATCCTATGAGCAATACGACGAGCCAGCAAGCGGGGGAGAAAGCCTCAGTCCCTGGGACGCGGCGCAAGCCCGTTCCCATTACGATGGCGACTGGCCCCCACGAATATACGCCTGGTGATCAAGAGCTACCGGTGGCGATTACCAGCCTAGCCGATATGCTTCAATGGGCTCAAAACTGGGCGCGCTCACGCTCGGTGTGGCCGCTGGGCTATGGTCTGGCCTGCTGTGCTATCGAAATGATGGCGAGTGCCCAGTCGCACTATGACCTGTCCCGTTTTGGCTCGGAGGTCTTCCGCTCCAGTCCGCGCCAGGCCGACCTGATGATTGTCGCGGGTACGGTCTCGGTGAAAATGGCGCCGCGCTTGCGCCTGCTCTGGGAGCAGATGCCCGAGCCGAAGTGGGTGATCAGCATGGGGCAGTGTGCCAATTCGGGCGGTGAGTTCTACGATAGCTACTACACCGTTCAGGGCGTCGATACCATTGTGCCGGTTGATGTCTATGTGCCCGGTTGCCCGCCGCGGCCAGAGGCACTGATCGAAGGGCTGCTCAAGCTGCGCGAGAAGATTCTCAAGCAGGGCCTGAAGGTGCGCGGTGAGAAGGAAGGCGAGGTGTAGCCTATGCGTGGCATCCTGCAGGGAATGGGGCTGACCTTCAGCCACCTCTTCCGGCCCAAGGTGACACGGCTCTATCCTTATGAGAAGCCTAAACTACCGCCGCGGAGCCGCGGGCTGATCCAGTTGATTGCGGAAGAGGGACTCAAGACCGAACTCAATTTAAAGTGCGAGGCCTGCCTGCTCTGCGAGAAGGCCTGTCCGCCGCGCGCCATCACCATCGAGTATGAGCCGTTGCACCGCTGGAAGGAACGGCCCTGGTTCCGTTCCTATATTCGGGAGGGCGCCGAGAAATTCACTTCGCGCAAGATCCCAGAAGCGACCGGCATCTCAAAAGCCGGTTTCTATACGCCACGCATCTCCGAGTATGCGACAGAGTATCCCAATCGCCCGGTTGCACCCTGTGTGGCGATGCCGGTCAAAGATCATCTGGAGCCAGAGATTGACCTGAGCAAAGTGGACGAGTTACTGGAGCAATGGCCACATGAGGCGGCGGCTCTGCCGGCCCTGCTGGATGCTGTGATGGACCATTATGGCTACTTGCCATTGCAGGCCGCCAAACGCATCGTCCAGGCGCGCGGTGTCGATCTCAGCGATATCTTTGGGATCGCGACGCTCAGTCCAAAGTTCAAGCCGGCGCCGGCAGTCAAGGGGATTACGCGCGATGATCAGCCCGAGCGCGGGCTGGCGCCCGATAAGCGCGGGGTGTGGGGAAATATTCATCATGAGAGGCAGCCAGATGCCTGAGTTCGATTCGGCCTATCGCGTTCTGCGACGGCGCGGCGAGCCTGATCTGCGCTCGCTCCAGAGTTACCGGCAGCAGGGAGGCTATAGCGCGCTCGAACGTGCTCTGCATGATCAGACGCCTGAGCAGGTGATCCAGCTGGTGAGTGAGGCCCGCTTGCGCGGGCGCGGCGGTGCTGGGCGCCTGACGGCAGAGAAGTGGCGTATTGTGCGCCGTCAGCAGGAATCGCCCAAATACGTCATTTGCAATGCCTACGATGCCGATCCACGCTCGTGGGCAGCGCGCTCGTTGTTGGAGCGCAATCCGCACCAGGTGATCGAAGGAATCCTACTGGCCGCCTATGCCGTCGGGGCAACGGAGGCCTATTTGATGACGCGCAGCCTCTTCCGTGAGGGAATCGAGGCGGTGCAGCAAGCGCTCAATGAAGCCTTGGAGGCTGGACTGGTCGGTCGCTCGATCCTCGGGACGACCTTCCACTGTACGATTAACGTGGTCGGCTTCGACATTGGCTTCATCGGTGGAGAAGAGACAGTTCAGATTGCCGTCATCAAGGGCCGGCGCGGAATGCCCGAGCAGCGACCGCCCTATCCAGCCATCTATGGGTTGTGGGACAAGCCGACTGCCATCAACTCGCTGGAGACGCTGGCCAATGTGCCTCTCATTGTGCGCGATGGCCCCGAGGCTTTCCGGCGGCTGGGAAGTGAGACGACGCCTGGTACGAAGGTGCTGACCATCTACGATGCCGTTCCCGATGCTGAGCCGAGGGTGGTCGAGGTCCCCTTTGGAACCAGCCTGCGCGAGATCCTGCGCCATGCTGGCCTGAGTCATCCAGACAGCGAGCTGCGCGCTGTCGTTGTTGGCGGCGCAGAGGGGGGGGCTTTACCGGTCAATCTGCTCGATCTGCCTTTTGACTTTGATCCTCTCGAGGAGGCCGGCGCCATTGTGGGATCTGGCGTCATCGAGCTTCTGCCCGCTCAGACCTGCATGGTGGCCTGGGCGATGGAGCGCACACGCTATCTGAGCAATGAGTCGTGTGGCAAGTGTGTCCCCTGCCGCATCGGGGTCAAGCGTATGACGGGCGTCCTCGAAGGCATTATCAGCGACCTGGGCGTGCGCTCGGATCTCGATCTGCTGGATGAGCTGGCCGGCTATGTTCCCGATGGCTCTCTCTGTGGCTTCGGCATCCAGGCCCCCAATGCGTATAAGACGGCCCGCCGCTATTGGCCAGAGCATTTCCAGATGCATATTGAAGAGCAACAGTGTCCAACGGGGACCTGTGTGCCGGTGCGCTCCCATCGCTTCGTCACCAAGCACGTGCTGCCCTAAAAAAAGCAAGAGCATCCACGGCTGTCAGATCAGACGGCTCAACGGTCGGTCACACGGTCAGTCAAACAGTCGGTGTCTGGGACGCAAAGCGGCGTTCTGCCTCTGTTCTGCGCGCTGATCCAGCGTGCCAGGCACGTCGTGAGACTGCTCACTCGAAAAGAGGCATATTCGTCATGGCACTATCAATCAGAGATCGCTTCACGCCGCTTGCTCAGGATGGGCATAATGGAATGGTGCGCAACGAGGTGGGCCAGCCCAGCTTTACGCTGACCATCGATGGCAAGGTTGTGCGCGCGTACGAGAATCAGACGATCCTGAGCGTGGCGGAGGAGAATGGCATCGAGATCCCGAACCTGTGTAACGATGAGAAGCTGGAGCCGACCTCGGCCTGCCGCATGTGCCTGGTGCATATCGAGGGCTACGATCGGCCCCTGCCTTCGTGTAATACGCCTGCACAGCCCGGGATGGTGGTGCGCACTCAGTCGGATGAGCTGTTCCATATCCGGCGCACCAACCTGGAGATGATTCTCTCGGACCATAATGCCTACTGCCAGCCTCCTTGCCAGGTCGATTGTCCAACTCACATCGATATCCCCGGCTATCTGGAGCTGATCGCGAAGGGGTCGATGAAAGAGGCAGCGCGCCTGGTGAAGGAGGTGTTGCCCTTCCCCTATATCCTGGGCCTGACCTGCCCGGCGCCCTGCCAGAAAGCCTGCCGGCGCGCCCTGGTTGAGGAGGAGATCGCCATCTGCCGCATGCACGGCCATGCGGCGGAAACCTGCCTGCTTGATCCGCCGGTGCCTTTTGTCAAAGACCCGCCGACGGGCAAAAAGGTGGCGATCGTGGGCGCTGGCCCCGCCGGCCTGACCTGTGCCTACTATCTGGCTCTCAAGGGCCACTACTGCAAGATCTTCGATATGCAGCCGCAGCCCGGCGGGATGCTGCGCTACGGTATCCCGGAGTATCGCCTGCAGAAGGATATGATGGACCGCGAGCTGAACCACGTCTGGGAGCTAGGGGTCGATCTGCAGTGCAATGTCAAGCTGGGCCGCGACTTCACCATCGACGATCTCTTCGCCCAGGGCTTTGATGCTGTCTTCCTGGCCATCGGGGCCTGGACGAGCAACCCACTGGGAGCGCCAGGCGAGGATGCCGAGGGTGTGGTCAACGCTATTGCCTTCCTCGGGGAGAAGGTCGAGGGCAAGCCAGTGCCCGTCAAAGAAGGAGCTGAGGTGATCGTCCTCGGCGGTGGCTTCACCACCTTCGACTGCACGCGCACTTCACTGCGCCTGGGCGCCAAGGTCCATACGGCCTATCGCCGCTCGATCAAAGAGATGACGGCCACAATGGAGGAGATCGAGGACGCCGAGGCCGAAGGGACGGAGCTGCTCTTCTATGAGCAGGCGACGCGCGTCATTACCGATGAGCATAATCGCGTCAAGGGCCTGGAGCTTATTAAGAACCGCCTGGGCGAGCCTGATGCCAGTGGACGCCGCCGCCCGGTGCCCATTCCTGGCTCCGAGCATGTCATTCCTTGCGATACGATCATTCCGGCCTATGGCCAGAAGCCCGATCGCTCGGTGCTTGATGAGTCCTCGGGCGTCAAGTGGACCAAGTGGAGCACGATCCAGACCAACCCCTATAATCTGATGACCGATCGCCCTGGGGTCTTTGCCGGCGGCGATGCCCAGATGGGCGCGCGCACCATCATCGAGTGTGTCGCTCAGGGCAAGCTGGCAGCGCGCTCGATCCACGCCTATCTGAATGGCGAGGATATGAATGAGGTGGCGCGCCGCCTGGAGCTGGAGGAGCGCAAGCCTGACCTCTTCGATATCGTGCCCTATAAGCCCGTCGAGCCGAAGGTCAAGATGCCCATGCTCCCCTATGAGGAGCGCAAGCGCAACTTCCGCATCATCGAGATGGGCTATCTGGAGGAGCAGGCCAAGCGCGAAGCCGCTCGCTGTCTGCAGTGCGCCTGCCCAGCAGCCGGTCAGTGCGACCTGCAGCGCTACAGCATCGAGCATGGCCTGGTCGATAACCGCTTCCACGATGGCGAGCCGAGCGATTATCACGATTACGACGTCGATCTGTCGCACAGCTTCATCCTGCGCGACCCCAACAAGTGCATCAACTGCACGCAGTGTGTGCGCGTCTGCCACGATGTGATCGGTCCCGACTGCTACGGCATGTTCGGCAAGGGCTTCGATACGATCGTCTCGACGCCCTTCAACGTCAGCCTGCACGATACCGACTGCGTCTCCTGCGGCGCCTGTGTGCAGGTCTGCCCAACTGGCTCGCTGATGATGGCCGAGCGCAAGCTGACGCGCTATTCGTTCGCCCTGGATCGCTGCATCTTCTGCGGCGACTGCGTCGAGGTCTGCCCGCATGGCGCCCTGGGCGAGACGCCCAACTTTGAACTGTCCTTCTTCAATCGCTTCGGTCCCGATGTGACCCTGGAGAAGGAGGACCTGGCACTCGCTCCGAGCTACCTGGTGCGTCAGCGCCTGCCACGCGATAAGAAAGAGACGCCGATGATGAGTCCGCTGGTGCGTCCGCTGCCACCGCGCAGCATTCGCGAGTAGCCGGCGAGGCGCTTCCGTTCCCCAGCCGCCTTTGATCTCGACCTGACCAGGCTGCTCTTGGATTGCTCTTCTGCAGCAGAAAGAGATCTGACCTGGGCTGGTCTGCCCGCCAGTATAGCTTCCCGCTGGCGGGCAGACGTTTTTTGGGAAGAGATTTGATAGGCTGAGGTGTCGCTCGTCATATACAGTGATAAGCGTACAAATTGTGGATTTTTAAGTGCAAAAATCGCTCTACTTTTTGTACGCTTCACTGGAGGGAGGCGAGTATGTTCACCGGAAAGCAGCTCAGGGAATATCGACGCCGACGACATCTGACCCAGAAGCAGCTAGGGAAAGCCGTCTGTATGAGTCGCGATGCGATTGCCAAGATCGAACTGTATAACCGGGTCATCAGCGACATCCAGACCCTCAAAGCGCTCCAGAAGGCGCTGAATATCCCCTACGACGTGATTGGCTTTATTCCACTTGATTGAGCAGCGACAGGCGCGGGCCAACCCCCTTGCGCGGTCCACGCCTGTCGCCCAATCTCGTCCTGTCTGCGTCTTCGCTTTGTTCTAGCCCCCTGCTTTCTCGCCTG